>CAXNJD010000100.1:0-5631 GCA_964202545.1 Cypionkella sp. | reverse complement strand
CATCGCCGATACCTGCACGCCGCGCGATGTGGTGGTGACATCCGACATACCGCTTGCCGCCAAATGTTTGGCCAAAGGCGCGCAGGTCATCAAGCATAACGGCGAAGTTCTGACCGCCGCTAATATCGGAATGATCCTTGCCGCGCGCGATCTGATGGCCGATCTACGCGCCGCTGATCCGTTTCTTCAGGGCGGCGGCAAACCCTTTGCCAAGGCCGACCGCGCGCGGTTTTTGGATAATCTTGATCGAATGCTGCGCGCCGCCAGCGGTCGCAATTAGAACAGCCCGCCCCCCCGCGCCGCGCCATAATCGCGCCATGGCACAGGTGCAAAAACCCGAATTGACTGGAATTCTTTTGGCGCTTGGCGGCGGGATCATGCTGTCGCTGAACGATCTGGCGATCAAATTTCTGTCAAACGGCTATGCGCTGCACCAGATCATCCTGATCCGCGCATTTATCAGCCTGATCATCGTCTTCGCCGTGATCCGCGCCACGCGCACAAGCTTTGCGCAGCTTATCACCCGCCGCCCCCGCGCGCATTTGTTTCGCGTCTCGATCGTGATGGTATCGAACGTGACCTACTTTTTGGGCCTTGCTGCGATGCCGTTGGCCGATGCCGTAGCCACCGCCTTTATTGCCCCTGTTTTGGTCACGCTGATGAGCGCGGTTTTATTGCGCGAACCCGTTGGCCCCCACCGCTGGGCCGCTGTCGCCATAGGTCTGTGCGGGGTTTTGGTGATGGTGCGGCCCACCACAGGCGCGCTGCAACCCGCCGCAATTTTGGTGCTCATCTCGGCGCTGTGCTATGCGGGCAGCCATATGATGACCCGCCGCATGCGCGGTACGGAATCAGCTGCGACGCTGAATTTCTATGTGCAAATCGGCTTTATCATCGTGTCTGCCAGCATGGGCCTGTGGGCAGGGGATGGCCATTTGGCCGCAGCCTATACAGGCGGCGCGCTGGAATTTTTGTTCCGACCTTGGGTGATGCCCCCCCTGCCCGATTGGCCCGCCTTTATCGGCACGGGCCTTGCCGTGGGCATTGGCGGGCTGATGATGTCTCAGGCCTACCGCACGTCAGAGGCCGCCCTAATTGCCCCGTTTGAATATATCGGCATGCCAATGGCCATTCTTTGGGGCCTCTTGGTGTTTGGCACGTGGCCGGATACACATGCTTGGGCAGGGATTGCCCTGATCTGCGGCGCAGGGATTTATACATTGCTGCGCGAAGGGATGCCGCGCAAAGATGTGGGTGTGGCCGCCCCCAGCGGCGATATTTAGCGAAAGGCACTTTATGCAAATCATCGGGCAAAACGCCGAGGCGCATTTAACATGGGCAGGTTTGCTGGACGCGCTACAAGCAGGCCACCGCCTGCCCCGCGCCGAAATTGCCGATCTGCTGCTGTCACGTGGGCAGGATAAACTGCTCAACCGCGCGGCGTGGATTGCGGGGCTAGGATCGCTGGTCAAAGTGGCCACAGTCTATCCAGATAACCCCGCGCAGGGCGTTCCATCGGTCAATGGCGCGGTGAACCTGTTTGATGATGCCACGGGCAGGCTTGCCGCGCTGATCGACTTCCACCTTGTGACCAAATGGAAAACGGCGGGCGATAGCCTGCTATCCGCCTCGCGCCTTGCCCGCCCAGATGCGCAAAACTTTCTGCTGGTCGGCGCGGGCACTGTGGCGCGCAGCATGGTGGACGCGTATCGCGCCCTTTGGCCCAATGCGCGCTTTCAGGTGTGGAGCCGCAGCAGAGCCAGCGCGACAGAATTTGGGGTAGAATTGGGCCTGCATGTGGCGGATGATCTGGCGCAGGCCGTGGCATGGGCCGATGTGATCTGCACCGCAACTATGGCCACCGCCCCGCTGATCCGCGGCGAATGGCTGCGCGCGGGCCAGCACCTAGACCTGATCGGCGCGTATACCCCCCAGATGCGCGAAGTGGACGATACCGCCATGCGCCGCGCGCGCGTTTTTGTTGATAGCCGCGCCACCACCATCCACCACATTGGCGAGATAATGGCCCCCATTGCCTCAGGGGCAATAGCTGAATCCGATGTGATCGCCGATTTTTACGATGACCCTGCCCTGTTCACCCGCACCAACGATGACGAGATCACCATCGCCAAAAACGGCGGCGGCGCGCATTTGGATTTGATGACGGCGATGTATATTTTGCAGGCGGCAAAACCCTAGCCGCGCCTTAGGCCCGCACATCTTAGGCCCGCCGTTCAAACACACGCAAAAGCTGGCTGATGCGCGGGGTGGACATCGTGCCATAGCGCGAACGGGTTTCCAGCACGGGGCGGTTTTTCGATACGCTGGGCTTATCCTCGCGCAGCACAATATACACGCCCGATGCAATGATAATGGCCGTACCAACGCCCGTGTACAGATCGATGTTTTCGCCAAACAGAAAATGGCCAAAGATTATGGCCCAGATAATCTGACTATACTGCATCGGCGCCACGATAATCGCAGGCGCGCGGCGATAGGCGGCAATAATCAGCACCCCGCCCAAAAGGCCCAGCGCCGCGATACCCGCCATCATCGCAAAATGCTGGGGCGGTACGGGCACATACACAAAGGGCAGCGCCAGCCCCATCACAACAAAATTCGCCATCATCGGATACAGCATCAAAACCACCGCGCGTTCCGAATTGCCCACTTTGCGCACAATCACCGATGTCGCCGCCCCCAGCAGCGCCGCCGCCAGTGCCGACAAATGCCCCAGCCCCAAATCCGCCTGCCCAGGGCGCAGCACAACCACCACCCCAATCAGCCCCACCACAATGGCGACACCGCGATGCAGCCCAATCTTTTCACCCAGCAGCGGAATGGCCATCAGCGTGATCAAAATCGGCATGGCAAAGAAAATCGCATAGCACTGCGCCAAGGGCAGAACGGAAAAAGCGTAGAACCCTGTCACTGCATTCAAGACCGCCGTTGCAGTGCGAATGGCCGTCCATACAGGATGCTTTGGGATCAGATTGCCATCGGTGCGATCGCGCATCATCGCCAACGTCACCAATGGAAACCCAAGCAGCCCCGAAAAGAAAATCAACTGAAACGGGCTGTAACTGCTGCCCAGAAATTTGATGAACACATCATGCGTGGCATAAACGCCAAAGGCCGCCAGCGAGAGCATCGCCCCAATCAGGTTGGATTGCAGCGGTTTCATGCGGCCCCCCTCTCGCGCGATGAATTCAAGATATACAGCCCCGCCCCAACAATCACCGCCAGCCCTGCCCATGTGGCGGGGGTAACTGCCTCGTTAAAGATAAAGGCGCTGGTCAAAGCCGCCCAGAAAATCTGGCTGTATTGCATGGGCGAGACGATGATGACGGGCGCAATGCGATAGGCCTCGATAATCATCACCGACCCCGCATACCCGCACACCGCCATCGCCCATGTCAGGGCGATATGTGTCATCGGCATGGGCTGATAAACAAAAGGCAGCACAATCGCCGCCGCCGCAAGTTGGGTCAGCGACGGGTAAATGATATTCAGCGCAGGGCGTTCCACCTGCGCGGTTTTGCGCAAAATTACAAAGCTGAGCGCGGCCAGAACGGCCCCCACCACAGCAATGAAATGTACCCATGTCAGCGGATCGCGGCCTGGCTGCAAGGCAATCAGCACGCCCGCAAACCCCGCAAACACCGCAAGCCCGCGCGGTAGGCTAATCGGCTCGCCCAGCAGCCACGCCGCCAGCAGCGTAATCATCAGCGGCACAGTAAACAAAATGGCATAGGTCTGCGCCAAGGGCAGGTTGCCAAAGGCATAAACCACGCAAACCGAATTGACCAAAGTCACCGCGCAGCGCAGGGCCATCCATTTGGGCATAACAGGGCGAAAGGTTCCCACCTCGCGGTCAAGTGCCATATGCCCCAACAGCAATGGCATGGTTGCGGCAATCGAAAAGAACATAATTTGAAACGGGTTATACATGCCCAAAAACTTGATCAAATTGTCATTGGCGGCATAAACCGCCATTGCCGCCAGTGCCAGCAGGGCGCCAATCAGATTGCTTGGCTGTTTCATAGCCCGCGCTCCAATTGCTGTTCGCTCGCCTGCTGATCGCCCCTCGTGCTGGTCAAAATGTAAATCCCCGCGCCGATGATCAGCGCAATACCCGCCCAAGTGGCGGGGGTAATCGCTTCGGCAAATATGAAATATCCCGCCAGCGCGGCCCAGAAAATCTGGGTGTATTGCATCGGGGCGACCACCGCCACGGGGGCTGCGCGATAGGCGGCAATAATCACATAGGTGCCGCCAATGCCAAACACCGCCATCGCCCATGTCAGCATATGATGCGCAATCGGCATCGGCGTGTAGATAAAGGGCAGCGCAATCGCCATGGCCGCCAGTTGGGATAGCATCGGGTAAATCACCAAAACCTCTGGCCGCTCGATCTGGCCCGTCTTGCGCATAATGACGTAATTCAGCGCGCCTGTGATAGCCCCCAGAACCGCCGCCAAATGCGCCCATTCCAGCGCCTGCGCGCCAGGTTGCAGGGCAATGACAACCCCCGCAAACCCGACCAGAATGGCAATCAGCCGCGCAGGGCTAATTTTCTCGCCCAGCATCACCACCCCCAGAAGCGAGATCATCAGCGGCATGGTAAAGAAAATGGCATAGGCCTGCGCCAGCGGCAGGGCGGTAAAGGCATAGGTGCCCAGCATTCCATTGGCCAGCGTGATGGCGCATCTGATGACCGTCCATCGCAGCAGGCGCGGGCGATAATGCCCCGCCGTGCCCGTCAGCGACACCTGCACCAATACCACAGGCACCGCCGCCATGCCCGCAAAGAACATAATCTGAAACGGGTGATAACTGCCGCCCAGAAACTTGACCGCAATATCATAGCAGGCAAAAATTCCCATGGCGGCTATGCCCAACACAGCACCGCGTAGCAGAGGGGAACGGGTCACGATATCGCCTTGAACAAGGGGGATGTTTGCGCAAACATATGGCCCGCACTATTGCGCGGGCCATGGTTAATTACAAGGCAGCAATCGTTCAAATTGAGGCGTTTAGCGCCGCTACAATCGCATCACCCATCTGCGCAGTGGTCACAGGCACACCGCCCGCAGGGCCCATCAAATCGGCCGTGCGCACGCCGTCGGCCAGCACCTTTTCTACAGCCGCTTCCACGCGCGCCGCCTCGTCCAGCATGCTGAACGAATAGCGCAGCGCCATTGCAAAGGATAGGATACAGGCAATCGGGTTCGCCTTGCCCTGCCCTGCAATATCGGGGGCCGACCCGTGCACAGGTTCATACAGCGCCTTTGGCCGCCCATTCGCCATTGGCAGGCCCAGCGAGGCCGAGGGTAGCATCCCAAGGCTACCCGTCAGCATTGCCGCCATATCTGACAGCAAATCGCCAAACAGATTGTCGGTGACAATCACGTCAAACTGCTTGGGCCAGCGGCACAGCTGCATCGCGCCCGCATCGGCATACATGTGCGACAGTTCTACATCAGGATATTCTTTGTCATGAATTTCCTGCACCACATCACGCCATAAAATCCCCGATTCCATGACGTTGGCCTTTTCCATCGAGCACACTTTATTGCCCCGCTTGCGCGCGAGTTCAAAGGCCGACCGCGCAACGCGGGCAATCTCGCT
>CAXNJD010000099.1:0-5636 GCA_964202545.1 Cypionkella sp. | reverse complement strand
CCAGACTACTGGGCCGACATCGGCGGCATGGATGGATTCTTCATGGTTTGTTTGCAAAAACAATAGCTTATTCACCTGCTTTCGTCTCAAGCAACGGCGCAAGTGGGGCCATTTCCACCTCTGGCACGATCTCTTCAAAATCAAAGTTATCAAGCCGCGCGGCACGTTTGCCTGCCCGTTCGGCGGCGGTAGAAATACCGTCCAAATCCGCCCGCGCTTGGTTGAAATGGGTCGACAGTTTGTCCACCCGCTCGACCACCAACTCCACATCGCGGTGCAACTGCCGCAACGTTGCGCGAATGGCCCCCGCCTGCTCGCGCATTCGCGCATCCTTTAGCACTGCGCGCATGGTGTTCAGCGTGGCCATGCAGGTGGTGGGCGAGACGATCCAAACCTTTACCGCAAAACCATCGCGCACCACTTCGGGAAAATTCGCGTGCAGTTCTGCATATACCGCTTCGGATGGCAAAAACATCAGCGCGCCATCCGCAGTTTCGCCATCCAAAATGTACTTTTCCGCTATGGCTTTGATGTGCAGCCGCACCGACGTGCGCAGTTGCGATGCCGCTGACTGAATCTCGGCAGGGGTCTTCGCGCGGCGCAGCGCTTCATAAGCCTCAAGCGGAAATTTCGCGTCAATCACAATCGGGCCGGGCGGGTTGGGTAGATGAATCAAGCAATCGGCCCGCTTGCCATTCGATAGCGTCGCCTGCATCGTATAGGCGTCCGAAGGCAGCGCTTTTTGCACAATATCGTTCAACTGAATTTCGCCAAAAGCCCCACGCGCTTGTTTGTTTGCCAGAATATCCTGTAAACTCAGTACATTACCCGAAAGCTTTTCGATATTTGCCTGCGCCTTATCAATGGTGGCCAGCCGCTGTTGCAACTCGCCCAGGCTGGTTGCCGTACGTTGGGACGTACCAGTTAGCGCTTCGCCCATACTGCGCTGCACCTCGGTCAACCGCTTTTCCATCAACTGCAACATTGCGGTTTGGCTGACGGCTTGGTTTTCTGAAACGTGGTGCAAACCGCCTGCAAGCCGTTCTTGCCCATCAGAAAGCGCCTGCACACGCTGCGACATCCAGCCCATTTCCGCCATCAACGGCGCAGCCATTGCCCCACTACGGCCCGCCGCCCGCAGGATCAATATCAATAAAAGAACAAGTGTTAAGATTGCCCCGCATATGATCAATATCTCAGGGTCGTTCCACGAAAAAGTTTGGCCAAATAAGGTAATCATGTGCGTCCAAATAGTCGTTCAATATCGGAAAGTTTAAGTTCAACATAGGTTGGGCGGCCATGGTTGCATTGGCCGGAATGGGGGGTTTCCTCCATTTCGCGCAAGAGGGCATTCATTTCGTCTGCCCGCAGATTACGACCCGACCGCACCGATCCGTGACAGGCCATGCGCGATAAAATAGCCTCGATCTTTGCCTGAACCAGCTGGCTGTGGCCTGTATCTGAAAGCTCGTCCAGCACATCGCGCAGCAGGGCCGCCGCCGAAACGGTGCCCAAAATCGCAGGCGTTTCGCGCACTGCAATCGCCCCTTGGCCAAAGGGTTCGATGACCAGACCAAAGCGCGCCAAATCTGCTGACGCATCCAGAAGGCGCTGGCAATCACTGACTGAAAACTCAACAATTTCAGGGATTAAAAGGGCCTGCGATGCAATTCCGCTGCCCGCCATATGGCGTTTCAACCGCTCGTAAACCAGCCGTTCATGGGCGGCATGGGCATCTACAATCACCATGCCCTTAGCGGTTTGCGCAACGATGTAATTCGCATGCAGTTGAGCCTTTGCCGCGCCAAGCGGGAAGTCCTGCGAAGGCTGCTCTGCCTGTTCCAATCGCGCTTGCGGCGCTTCGGCAAAGCCTGATTGCGGGGCTTGCCACGCCAGTGCACGGCCAAGGCTGGGCTGTGATGGCCGCTGCATTTGATACACTCGCGCCTGTGACTGCACCCCACCTTGCGCAAATGCAGTTTCAGGCAGCAACGCCGCTACCGTCGCATCACCGACAGTGCTACTGGCGCGGTGGCCAGCAGATGAAAGCGCCGCGCGTAGCCCCGTGATGATTAGGCTGCGCGCGGTATCTGGCTCGCGAAAGCGCACTTCGGATTTTGCGGGATGCACGTTTACGTCCACCCGTTCAGGATCGCAGATTACATTCAAAACCGCAGCAGGATGGCGATCGCGCGATAGAAAATCGAAATAGGCCACGCGCAACGCGCCCAGCAAAACGCGGTCAAGCACGGGGCGGCCATTGACGAAGATAAATTGCTGAACAGACGTTCCACGCGAATAGGTGGGCAGCGCGGTATAGCCTTTCAGCTGCATTCCTTCGCGTTCGACATCGATTGCGAGCGCATTGTCGACAAAGTCACGGCTAAGCAAATTGGCTAGCCGTGTGTGCAGCGCATCAAAGAAATCGCCTGTCCCCGCCTCGCTGCGAAAGATTTGGCGCGGCGAATCACCATCGTTAAGTTCTGCCAGTGCAAAAGAAATTCTGGGCTGTGCCATCGCAAGGCGGCGGATCACATCGGCTATCGCCTGCGCTTCAGCGCGGTCAGATCGCAGAAATTTCAACCGCGCGGGCGTCGCATAGAACAAATCCCGTAGTTCAATCACAGTACCGCGCGCCGCCGATGCGGGCCGCACCGCACCCATGCGCCCGCCTTCTACCGTCAGGATTGCGCCCGAATGCCCATCAATACGGCTCGTCAATGTCAGTCGTCCAACTGCGCCCAGCGATGCAAGCGCCTCGCCGCGAAAGCCAAATGACCGAATGTTCAGTAAATCTGACCCGTCAATCTTTGATGTCGCGTGCCGGGCCACGGCCAAAGGCAAATCATCCGCGGACATGCCGCAGCCATTGTCGGTGACGCGGATCATCACCTTGCCCCCCGCAGCATAATCTACCTGAATGCTACTGGCCCCAGCATCTATGGCGTTTTCAACCAGTTCTTTGACGGCTGACGCAGGCCGCTCCACCACTTCGCCCGCCGCAATTCTGTTGATCGCACCTTCATCCAAGGCGCGGATCACTGGGCGGCCAACATCGCCTATATTGGGGTGCAAAGCGTTCATACCCCTAACTATAGCAGCAACTGCGCGATAGAGCCAGAGATTCGCAGGCTATTTCGGCGGCGGATCGGGTTGCCCAACCACGAAGATTTGCAACTGATCAGGCTGCAACAGGCGCTGCGCCACGCGGTTGACATCGTCCAACGTTAGCGCGCGCACAAGGTCGTTGCGGGATTTGGGGTAATCAATTGGAAAACCGTTTATCTGCATCCCAACCAGAATTGAGGCAATGGAACCATTGCCATCCCATCGCAGCGGATAGGCGCCAATCATATAGGTTTTTGCAGCGTCCAGTTCAGCCTGCGTGATATCGCCGCCAGCCAATTTCGCCCATTCTGCACGTAACACATCGACGGCGTCGGCCACCTTTTCATTGCTGACCTGAAAGCTGCCATCCATCGATTCGGCGTAGGCCATGCTGGCCAGGCCCGTGCCCACCCCATAGGTCAGGCCGCGCCTGTCGCGCAATTCGGTCATCAAGCGGGCGGTAAAGCGGCCCCCGCCAAAGATTTCGTTTATCAGGCTTGCGGCCATAAAATCGGGGTCTTTCACGTTGATCCCGCTTTGTGAAAACAGCACTGTCGATTGGGGGCCAGGAAAATCTTGCACGGTGATACCGCCCTGAAACTTCGGGTTGGCTTTGGGGGGCAGGGGCGCGCCCGTTTTGGGCAATGCGCCCAAAAGCCCATCTAAAGCCGCGCCCAATTCAGCGGCAGTCATATCGCCAGCCGCCCCAATTACCATGCGTTCGGCGGCAATAGCATCCGTGAAGGCGGTTAAAATATCCTGCTGTGTCAGGTTGTTAACAGATTCAACTGTTCCTGCATCATCGCTGCCATATGGATGGCTGCCATAAATCGTGGCGCTGGAAAGGCTGGCCGCAATCGCACTGGGGTCTTTGGCATTCGCCTCGATCCCCGCCAAAACTTGGCCCCGCACGCGGTCGATCGCGTCTTGGTCAAAGCGGGGGTTCGTTAGCGCCTGCGCCAACAGCGCCAGTGCTGCATCGCGGTTTTCTGTCAAAAACTGCGCTGAAACGCTGATGCCATCTGCGTCCGAACCAAAGAAAAAACTGGCGGCCAAATCATCGCGCGCCTTGGCAAAGCCCTGTGCGTCCAGATCGCCTGCGCCCTCTTCGATAAGGGCGGTCATCAGGTTGACGGCACCGCGTTTGCCAACTGGGTCTAGGGATGTGCCACCCTGAAAGCGTATGTTCAGCGCGGTGAAAGGGATCGTGTGATCTTCCAGCAGCCATGCCTTAATCCCGTTGGGCGAGGTGACCTCGGCAATATCCACTTCGGCGCGCAAAGGGTTGGCGATAAGCAGGGCAAGGGTGATGAATAGGGCCCGAATCATGGCGTTACCTTTGTTTCTAACCAACCGGTGACCGAGTTTTCGGGAACTAGCACAGCGCGGGCGGCGGACATTATATCGTCTTCGGTCACCGCGTCCAAAGTTGCGGGCCAATCTTGCACATCTTGCACGCTTAGCCCCACGGCCAGCGCTGCGCCATAGGTGTTGGCCAAATCACCCGCATCATCGCGGGCATAAATTTCTGCCGAGCGCACTTGGGTTTTGATTCGCTCCAAATCGGCAGGATCAACACCCGTTTCCATAAACGTGGCCAGTGTATCATCCAAAGCCTTTTCGGCGTCGGCTAAAGACACGCCTGCGCTTGGCACCACAATCATTGAAAATGTCGTGGGATCAACCGATACACCGCCATAGCCTGCACCCGAATACACCGCGATTTGACTGTCAAATTGCAGTGCGCGCGATAGAACCGACGTTGTGCCAGACCCGCCCAAGACCTCGGCCAACAGGGTTATCGCTGCCGCTTGCTTTTGATCGCCGGCATTCCGCTCGGGCGCTAGAAATGTGCGCATCATATAGGGCTGGGCCACGCGGTCATCGGCCATAATCAGGCGGCGCGCGGCCAATTGCGGCGGCTCGGACGGGCGCAGACGCGGGGGCAGGGTTTCGCTGGGTAAAAGCGGGCCGTAGTGGGTTTGCGCCAAATCCCGCACCGCAGCAGGGTCGACATCGCCCGCCACGACCAAAATCGCATTGTTGGGCGCATAATGGCGGGCATAGAAATCTAAAGCCTTTTCGCGGCTTAGCTGCTTCATTTCGTGTAGCCAGCCAATCACGGGCAATGCGTAGGGGTGGTTCAAATACTGCGCGGCGGAAATTTGTTCGCGAAACAGCGCAGATGGATCTCTGTCAACACGCTGGCCCCGCTCTTCTAAAATCACCTGCAATTCGGTGGCCACGTTTTCTGGCGACAGGTTCAAATTGGCCATGCGGTCGGCCTCTAGGCGCATCATCTCGCCGAGTTGATCGGCAGGAACACGCTGAAAATAAGCGGTATAATCATCTGATGTAAAAGCATTATCACTGCCACCATTGGCTGCGACAATTGCCGAAAACTCGCCAGGGGCCACGGTGTCGGTGCCCTTGAACATTAGATGTTCAAAGAAATGGGCAATGCCAGACTGGCCCGCAGGCTCGTCCGCGCGGCCGGTTTTATACCATAACATCTGCGTGACCACAGG
>CAXNJD010000098.1:0-5636 GCA_964202545.1 Cypionkella sp. | reverse complement strand
CACTCGGCGGCGAATACGGCGGAGCTGCTGTTTATGTTGCCGAACATGCCCCCGCCAATCAGCGCGGCTATTTCACAGCGTTCATCCAAACCACCGCAACCTTGGGCCTGCTGCTGTCGCTGGTCGTTATTTTGTCGGTTCAGGGCTATATCAACGGCAACTACCCTGATCAGCCTGTTCTGGACGCGGCTGGCCAAGCGGTAATGCTGGCCGATGGCACCCCTTCGATGATGAAAGCCTTCAACGCTTGGGGCTGGCGCATTCCGTTCTTGGGCTCGATCATCCTGCTGCTGATGTCGCTGTATATCCGCCTGCAAATGAACGAATCCCCCGCCTTCAAGAAAATGAAGGAAGAGGGCGCGGCATCCAAGGCACCGCTGACCGAAGCTTTCGGCCCTGGCCGCAACGCTATGGTTCTGCTGATTGCACCTGTGCTGCTGATCTTGTTGGCTGTTACGGGCAACCTGACGGGCACGCTGTTCAGCTATATCGGTATCGGCTTTGTGGTGATCGCAGTGATCTGGGGCTGGCTGAACGCCAAAATCGCATTGATCGCGCTACTGGGTCTGGTGGCTGGTCAAGCTGTGGTTTGGTACACGGGCCAATTCTACGCCCTGTTCTTCCTGCAAAACGTGATCAAAGTTGACAGCTTCTCGGCCAACGTGTTCGTGGCTTGGTCGCTGATCATCGGCACGCCTTTCTTCTTGGTGTTCGGCGCGCTGTCTGACCGTATTGGCCGTAAGCCAATCATCTTGGCTGGCTGCTTGATCGCGGCACTCACCTACAAGTTCGTGTTCCCGCTGCTGACGCAAACTGCAAACCCAGTTCTCTATGCGGCGCACCAGACTGTTGTAACGGTTACGGCTGATCCTGCGGATTGCTCGTTCCAGTTCAACCCTGTTGGCACGGCAAAGTTCACCAACTCGTGCGATATTGCCAAAGCTGCTTTGGCGCGCGCTTCGGTAAATTATGAAACCATTGCTGCCGAGGCTGGCGCTGTGGCTGTTGTCAAAGTGGGCGATAACGAAGTCGCAGGCTATGTGGGTTCGGCAAATGCTGCTGCCGTCAAGGAATTGACTGCCGCGCTTGAAACCGCAAACGCTGGCACCGACCAAGCGGCTAAAGACGCAGCAAAGGCTGCTCTGGATGCAGAAAAGGGGGTTCCTGCGGCCTTTACCAAATCATTGAACGACTCGCTGCTGGCAGCTGGTTATCCGCTGGTGGCAAAAGACAACACGTCGGTGGCTGTTGCAGCCCACTTCGCCGACATCTTCACTGGCCAAAAGCTGATGATCGTCGCCATCCTGACCTACCTGATTATTCTGGTAACGATGGTTTACGCGCCAATCGCAGCGATGCTGGTGGAACTGTTCCCAACCCGCATCCGCTATTCGGGTCTATCCTTGCCTTACCACATCGGTAACGGCTGGTTCGGCGGCCTTATGCCAGCTACCGCCTTCGCCATCTCGGCGCAGTCGGGGTCGGTTTACGGCGGCCTGTGGTATCCAATCATCATCGCCTTGGCGACTGTGGTGATTGGCGCCCTACTGGTACCTGGCGGCACGCATAAAAAAGACATCTTCTCGGACGCGAAGTAATTCGCTACGCTTAGATAAAGATACGGGCCAAGGGAAACCTTGGCCCGTTTTCATTCGCGGCGTGGGAATTTAGTTATTTGCGCATCGCGCGCTGATACACAAAATAAATCCCGTGGATCAGGCCCAGCACAATCACATTGGCAACCACCCCCAGACCAAGGCGCTGCACGAATGGCTCTGCCGAAGGCATGGTCACCGCGATAATCGACGACACCGCCACCGCACCCAGCGCCAAAGGCACATATGTTCCCGTAGCAGATTGGGTGCGCAGCATAGTGACATAAAGCCCGATCAGCAGCACAATGCGAAACGGGTCGGCCAATTGGGCGTTTAGAATTTCGGTCATGGTTCCTCCCTTACATATCCAAAATCTGTGTTGCAGGATTGGCAGGCAGCGCCACTTCCAAAATCTGTAAATCATCGCTGGGCGCACTATAGCGCGTGGCCAGATCGGGCGGAATTACAAAGGCATCGCCCGCCGTCAGGCGGAACGGCTCTTTGCCCTGCCCTTCCAAAACCATCTCACCCGCCATCACGAATGAAAACAAAATATCGCCCGAATGCTTTGTCCACGGGCTCGGGCCAGCCCCTGCAATTGGCCGCGCCACAACCACCCCCGCCACACCGCGCGTATTGGCGGCAATGGTGGTATCGCGCGCCTCAAATCCCGCAATGCGGTGCGGCGTGAATACTCCATCACGGCCAAGGGAATGCACAAACCGCTGCCCGTCCCATTCCCGTTCGGGCCGCAGTTGCGGGGTCGGAAGCGTCATCTCGTGATCAATCTCGGTCACATGTTCGGCAGGAACGCCAATTTCCACCACCTGCACCCCTTCGGAATGCAGCAC
Source organism: Cypionkella sp. (assembly GCA_964202545.1). GTDB lineage: Bacteria > Pseudomonadota > Alphaproteobacteria > Rhodobacterales > Rhodobacteraceae > Cypionkella. The sequence goes on along the minus strand of CAXNJD010000098.1, from coordinate 3,190 downwards.
TTTATGCCGAATGCCGGGTGGCTGAATAAAGCAATCCCCCGCCTCGATCCGCAAAATCCCGCCTTGGTCTTCGTATAAGACGTCCACCCAGCCCGCCACACAGAAAATCAGTTGAAACCCCACGCGGTGAAAATGCACCACATCGGGCACTGGCCCATCGGGCACGCGAATGTGGCTGGCAATCATCGCTCCGCCAAGGCGCGTTGGAATCAGATCGCGGTATTCCATCCCCGCGCGGCCAATCACCCACGGGGCCTGATCGGCAAGCCTGCGCACCACAAAGGCGTGCTGTGTCGCAGGCAAAACTAGCGGCGGGTTCAATTCATCAATTTCAATCCGCGTGCCGTTCGGCGCGGTCAAAACCCTTTGCCCGCCCGCAATTGCATCGGGATCATCCGTCAAAATACGCAAGGTTCCCGCGGGCTCATCCGCGCCCTTTACAATGCGAATGCGCAACCCGTGGCCCGACAATACCGCCACTTCAGGATCATCCGCAGGATAAATCATGTCCAACCGCATCCCCAAAACACCTGTATAAAAAGGCAAATCATCGCGCAACTCTTGCGTGGGCAAACGTATCTCGGCGCGGATTTCGGCCATAATATTCCCTTTCAAATTGGCACTAATCTGCCCCCCGCGCGCGCCACTTGCAAGCGCGCGCGGGGGCACTTGCGCAAATACCCATCTTGCGGCCCCGAAAAATTGCGTTAGGCATAAAGGTGGCCCAAAGGAGTACAAGTAATGGATGAAACACGGTCTGATAACGCCCGCCAAGCGGCGCTGGATTATCACGAATTTCCAAAACCTGGTAAGCTGGAAATCCGCGCAACCAACCCGCTTGCCAATGGCCGCGATCTAGCCCGTGCCTATACCCCTGGCGTGGCCGAAGCCTGCCTTGAAATTCAGGCCGACCCTTCGACAGCGCGGCGCTATACGGCGCGCGGCAATCTGGTCGCCGTGGTATCGAACGGCACGGCTGTTCTGGGCCTTGGCAATATCGGCCCCTTGGCCAGTAAGCCCGTGATGGAGGGCAAGGCCGTTTTGTTCAAGAAATTTGCCAATATCGACTGCTTTGATATCGAAATCAATGAACCAGATCCCTATAAATTGGCCGATATCGTCTGCGCGCTGGAACCCACCTTTGGCGCAATAAACCTAGAAGATATCAAAGCCCCCGATTGCTTTATCGTCGAAGACATTTGCCGCGCGCGCATGAATATCCCCGTGTTCCACGATGATCAACACGGCACAGCGATTGTGGTCGGCGCGGCAATGACCAACGCGCTGCATGTGTCGGGCAAGCGATTTGAAGATATCAAAATTGTTTCCGCAGGCGGCGGCGCCGCAGGCATTGCCTGCTTGAATATGCTGCTGAAACTGGGGGTGCAGCGTAAGAATGTTTGGCTCTGCGATCTGGCAGGTCTTGTCTACAATGGCCGAAACGAGCAGATGACGGCGCAGAAACTCGCCTTCGCCCAAGGCGAAACTGAGGCAAGTTTGCATGATGTCATCGTTGGCGCAGATGTGTTCCTTGGCCTTTCTGGCCCTGGGGTTTTAACCCCCGACATGGTCGCCAAAATGGCACCGCGCCCTATACTTTTTGCGCTGGCAAACCCCACCCCCGAAATTTTGCCCGATGCTGTGCGCAGCGTGGCACCAGATGCAATCATCGCCACAGGCCGCAGCGATTTTCCCAATCAGGTCAATAACGTGCTGTGTTTCCCGTTTATTTTTCGCGGCGCGCTGGATGTTGGGGCAAGCCAAATCAATGACGCCATGGAACTTGCCTGTATCGAAGGTATCGCGCAACTGGCCCGTATCACCACCAGCGCCGAAACAGCCGCCGCCTATAGCGGCGAAAAACTGACCTTCGGGCCAGATTACCGTATCCCTAAACCCTTTGATCCGCGCCTAATGGGCGTGGTTGCGACCGCCGTGGCGCGCGCCGCAATGGAAACGGGCGTAGCTACCCGCCCAATTGCCGATTTGGACGCTTATAAGGAATCGCTCGACAGTTCGGTGTTTAAATCCGCCCTGGTCATGCGCCCCGTGTTCGAAGCAGCGGCAACAGCCAACCGCCGCATCATCTTTGCGGAAGGCGAAGATGAACGCGTGCTGCGCGCAGCCAATGCGATGCTGGAAGAAACCACGCACCGCCCCATCCTGATTGGCCGCCCCGATGTAATCGCCGCGCGGTGCGAGCGGGCGGGCCTGCCGATTTTGCCCGAACGTGATTTCGAGATTATCAACCCGCAAAGCGATAGCCGCTATCGCGATTATTGGACCAGCTATCACGAACTGCTGGCCCGCCAAGGCGTGACCCCCGACACCGCCCGCGCCATCATGCGCACCAACACCACGGCAATTGGCGCCATCGCCGTGCATCGCGGCGACGCTGATAGCTTGATCTGCGGCAGCCTTGGGCAGTATCTGTGGCACTTGGGCTATGTGAACAAAGTGCTGGGCCGTGATGGACATGCCCCCCAAGGCGCGCTTTCCCTGATGATTTTGGAAGACGGCCCGCTTTTCATCGCCGACACGCAGGTTAACCCCGTTCCGACCCCCGACCAAATTGCCGCAGCTGCAATCGGCGCCGCCCGCCACGCCCGCCGCTTTGGCGTGACCCCCAAAGTGGCGCTGTGTTCGGCATCCAACTTTGGCAACCTTGACAGCGATTCAGGCCGCCGTATGCGTGCCGCGATGGACATCTTACGCGCCCGCGATCCAGATTTTGAATATGAGGGCGAGATGAACATAGACGCGGCCCTAGACCCGGACCTGCGCGCGCGCGCCTTCCCCGCCGCCCGCCTTACTGGCGCGGCCAATGTGCTGATCTTCGCCTTCACCGATGCGGCATCGACCGCCCGCAACATCCTGAAAATGAAGTCAGGCGGGCTAGAAGTTGGCCCTATTCTGATGGGCATGGGCAACCGCGCGCATATCGTAACCCCGTCGATCACAGCGCGGGGCCTGCTAAATATCGCCGCCCTCGCAGGCACACCCGTCGCGCATTATGGCTAGGGCAGACGCTCCGCGGGGGATATTTGAGCCAATATAAAAGCGCTTTCATATTGGCTCAAATATCCTCGCCGAAGGCATCCAACGCCGGTGCCAAGAAGAGCTTTGCAATCGTCGTATGTAGGGTTTGCAAACACGTGCCTTTTTCGCGGAAATTATGATAAACCCACCC
>CAXNJD010000097.1:0-5637 GCA_964202545.1 Cypionkella sp. | reverse complement strand
TTTCCATCGGTGGATTGACGCGGCCTTATATCGTCTGCCTATGGCCTGACCGCATTAGTACGGCGGATGCAGCGCGCGAAAATCGGCCAACTCGCGCCCTGCTTCGCGCGCGAAAACCTCGCGCAGGGGGGTGACCATTTGGATGCGGTCAAGGCGCAGAACGCGAAAGGCTTGGGCGGTTTCGCAATAGGCAGTCAATGTCCAAATCGCTGATTTCAAATCCAAATACAGCGGGCGCATATCGCTGTGCGACAAGATGCTAGACGGCTCTATATGGCTGATACTGACATAAGTGCGCGCGCGGATGGCGCGGCGCAGGGCGGGCACAAAGGCGGGCGTGCGCGCGGCGCGGGGTGCTTTGGCGGCAAAAAGATCGCCCGTGTCGGTGCTGGCGGGGGTGATAGCGGCAATCTTGGTGGCCAAACTGCGCGCGCCTTTTGCCAGAGGCGCATCTGCGCCCGCCGCGATGATGCGCAGCCCTGCGCGCAGCGCCTCCATTTCCGATGGGGTCAGCATCATCTGCGGCAGCGCCAGCGGCATGCGCAGGATATATCCAACCCCGCGCTCGCCCTCAATCGCTAGCCCCGTTTGGCGCAGCGTGTCCATATCGCGCCAAATCGTGCGCGCTGTCACTTTGTGCGCGCGCGCCAAATCGGCGGCGCGGTGCAGCCGCCCATCGCGCAGGGTTTGAATCAGATCGAACAGGCGGTCTGTTCTTTTTGGGGCATCCAGCATGGTATCCATCCAATAGGCTACTGACATGTATGTGTCAGTTAATCTACAATCAAGTGCGGGTTTGCCTTGCGCGGGCCAGCCTTTCGGGCGCAAGTTACCCCCTGTCGCTGCATGGGGCAGCTAAGGAGAACGACGATGCAAATGGGGCCATTGCAGATTCTGCTGATTGCCATTGTTGTGCTGGTGCTGTTTGGGCGCGGCAAGATTGCGAACCTAATGGGCGAAGTGGGCAAGGGGATTACCGCGTTCAAAAAGGGCGTCTCGGACGGGTCTGCCGAAATTGAAAAAGATGCCAGCGAAGTGGCAAAAGACGTGACCCCACAGGAAAAAGACCCTGCGGTTAAAGACAAAGTATAACAGCCGCTTGTAGCCAAAGGATAGGCCATGTTTGGGGATATCGGCTGGGCCGAATTGATGATCATCGCCGTCGTTGCGTTGATTGTTATTGGGCCAAAAGACTTGCCAGAAATGTTTCGCCAACTGGGGCGGGTCACGGCGAAAATCCGCGCTATGGCGCGTGATTTTTCGCGCGCGATGGAGCAGGCGGCAAAGGAATCTGGTGTATCGGACGTGGCCAAAGATATGCGCGCCGCAACATCCCCCACGGCGATGGGGCTGGATAAGGTGCGCGCGGCAGCGGATAAATTTGAAAAATGGGATCCGCTGAAACCCGCCAAACCTGCTGTCAAACCCCTGACCCCGCCGCCAATGCCGCCCGCACCCCCCGTTGCGGTTGCTGCGGAACCTACAGTGCCTGCGCCTGCCGCAGAACCTGCACCTGCTGCACCGCCCGAACCTACGACAAAACCCACGCCAAAACCCAAAGCGGCCCGCGCAAAAGTGGCTGTAAAAGCGGTGTCCGCCGAAACGCCGCCCGCCGAAAGCCCACCTGCTAAAACCCCGCGCAAAAAGGCTGAACCGAAATGAGCCAATCCGACACAGTCGATGACAGCGCCGCCCCCCTGATCGAACACCTTAAAGAACTGCGTTATCGCATTTTGGTGTCCATCGCCGCCTTTGCAGGCACGTTTTTGTTGGGCTATCTGATCTGGGACAAGATTTTCAATATCCTGTCGATCCCGATGTGCACCGCGCTAGAGGCGCGCGGCCAAGAATGTCAGTTCATTCTGGTCAAACTGCAAGAAGGGTTTTTTGTGGCCATCAAAATCGCCATGTGGGGCGGTTTTGCTATGGCCTTTCCGATCATTGCGTTCCAGCTTTGGCGTTTTGTCGCACCTGGCCTGTATCGCAATGAAAAGGCGGCGTTTTTGCCGTTTTTGCTGGCCTCGCCCATCATGTTTGGCGTGGGCGCGACCTTTGCCTATTTCGTCATCCTGCCCTTTGCCTTTTCGTTTTTCCTTGGCTTTGAAGACACTTTTAAGGCCGCGATGGAGGGGTCAAGTCTGGCCGCGGCCCCTGCGGGCGTGGTCTATCAAGGCAGCGTCGAGGCGTATTTGTCGCTGACCATGACCTTTGTCATGGCATTTGGTCTGTGCTTTCAATTGCCTGTGCTTCTTACGCTGCTTGGTAAGGCGGGGATACTAACTGCGGCGGGCCTGAAGGCCACGCGCAAATATGCGATTGTGGCGATCTTGTTTGTCGCAGCTATCGTCACCCCCCCCGATGTGATGAGCCAGCTTATCCTTTTTGCCGCCGTCTACCCGCTGTATGAAATTTCGATATTTCTGATTGCGCGGTTTGAACGCCAGCGCGAGGCAGAAGAACGCGCGAATGGCACGTGGGTGGATGAGGATGTGGCCGCCGATGACTGAAGCCTTACTCCTGCGGCTTGCGCAGGCGCTTGAACGTATTGCGCCGCCACCCGCCCCCGCCCCTGATTTCACCGCGCCCGCCTTTTTGTGGCATGGCTCGGGCGAACGCGGTCGCGGCGAGGTCGGGCAAGATTTTCTGGAACCTGTGGCCCATGTGGCCGGTGTTGATCTGCCCCTGTTGGTGGGCATCAACCGCGCGCGCGATACGCTGCTGGATAATACCCGCGCCTTTGCGCGCGGGCTTCCTGCAAACAACGCCCTGCTTTGGGGCGCGCGAGGGATGGGAAAATCGTCGCTGGTCAAGGCGATACATGGCGCGCTGCGCGCCGAAGGGTTCGATCTGAAACTGGTCGAACTGGCGCGCGAAGACCTGCCATCCATTCCCCGCCTGCTGGCGCTTTTGCGCGCGGCGCCCTTTCGATTTGTGCTGTTTTGCGATGATCTGTCCTTTGATGTGGGCGATCAGCATTATAAGTCGCTAAAGGCAGTTCTCGATGGCGGCATTGCGGGGCGGCCCGAAAATGTGGTGCTATATGCGACATCAAACCGCCGCCATTTGATGCCGCGCGACATGATCGAAAACGAGGCTCAGGCCGCAATCCATGCAACCGAAGCGATTGAGGAAAAGGTTTCCCTTTCGGATCGGTTTGGCCTGTGGCTGGGTTTTCATCCCTGCGATCAAGACGAATATCTGGCGATGATTGCAGGCTATCTGCGCGCCTATGGCATGGAAATCCCGCAAGAAGATTGGCGCGGCGCAGCGCTTGAATGGCAGATAACGCGCGGCGCGCGGTCTGGCCGCGTGGCGTGGCAGTTCTTCTGCGACCTTGCGGCGCAGCACGGCCAGACCCTTGCGCAATAACCGCCAACTGCCTATCTTCGCGATATTATACACAGGGTTTTGATCCGCACATGATTTTTGAAATTGGGCTAATTCTGGCGCTGATCGTGCTGAACGGCGTTTTGGCCATGTCGGAACTGGCGATTGTTTCGGCGCGCGCAGGGCGGCTAAAGCCGATGGTTGCACGCTCGCGCGGGGCGGCGATGGCGCTGCGGCTGGCCGAACGTCCGGGGCGGTTTTTATCGACCGTGCAAATTGGAATTACTATGGTGGGCGTTCTTTCTGGCGCGTTGTCGGGGGCCACGCTGGGCCTGCGGCTGCAAGGCTGGCTGGTCGGGCAGGGCGTGGATAGCGACTGGGCTGCCACCTTGGGTGTGGGCGGTGTGGTGCTGGCGATCACTTATGTCAGCCTGATCATTGGCGAATTGGTGCCCAAGCAGATTGCCCTGCGCAACCCCGAGGCGGTGGCAATCCGCATGGCCCCTGCGATGATGGTGCTGTCCTATGTCACCACGCCTTTGGTTGTTCTCCTGGATATTTCGGGCCGTGCGATACTATGGCTGCTGGGTGTGCGCGGCGGGGCCGATAACCGCGTCACTGAAGAAGAGGTGCATGTGCTGCTGACCGAGGCCAGCGAAGGCGGCGTGATCGAGGAAGAAGAACACGCCATGATGGCGGGAGTGATGCGCCTTGGCGATCGCACCGCGCGCGTGCTGATGACGCCCCGCCAAGATGTTGAAATGCTAGAGGCGGGCGCAAAAGGGGCCGAGGCTGTGGCCGCCGTGCGCCGCATTGCCCGCCCGCGTATGCCCGTGATGGACGCCAGCGGCGATGTCGTGGGCATTGTGCGCCTGTCGGATGCGTTCAACATCGTATCGCGCCGCGAAACACTTGATATTGATGCGCTGTGCCGCGAGGTGCCCGTGGTATCAGACCTTGCCGATGCGCTGGATGTGCTGGAAATTCTGCACAAATCCGCCGATCATATGGCATTAGTCTATGACGAATACGGCCATTTCGAAGGCATCATCACCACTGCAGACGTTCTAGAGGCGATTACAGGGGCAGAAGCGGCGCAAAGCGCGGGAGAGCCTGCCATAGTCACCCGCGCGGATGGCAGCCTTTTGGTGGCAGGCTGGATGCCAGCGGACGAGCTGTGCGACCGGCTGAGCATTCCGCGCGATGCGGCTGGCGAATATGACACCGCGGCGGGGCTGGTTTTACACCAGTTTGGCCACCTGCCCGAACTGGGCGAGACGATTTCCTTGCATGGTTATATATTTGAAGTGATTGATCTGGATGGGCGGCGTATTGATAAACTGCTGATCCGCAGCGAAGAATAGCGGCAACACTTGCATGTTTGTACGCGTGCACGAAGCCTGCAAGTGCCGCCCTGTTACTGCAAATAGCCCATAGGATCGGTTGATTCTACGCCCTTGCGCACTTCGAAATGCAAGAAAGATGGATCACCCGCGCCAACAGTGGCAATCGCCTGCCCGCGTTTGACAGGGTCGCCCTTGGCTACAGTCAGCCCGTCAACCCCACCATAAACTGTCAACAGCCCGCCCGCGTGTCGGATCAACACAATCGGCGTGCCAGCGGTGCTTTTGGTGATGGCGGCAATGGTGCCATCGCCCGCAGCCTTAACGGGCGTTCCCGCAGCGGCCGCAATGTCGATGCCATCATTCTTGCCTTTGGCATAGCCGCGAATGATTTTGCCCGATACGGGCATGGCAAAAGTGGCCGCTGATGCCGCGCTGACATTGCCAGATAGATCTGCGGCAGGCTCTGCGGCTTTGGCCTTGGCTTCGGCTGCGGGAATGGTTGGTTCGTCAGGCAGCGGCGCACTTGCCGATGGGGGCACAGGGGTAAGCGAGCCTGACCCAGGTTCGGTGACATCCTGCACGGGCGGCGCGGCCCCTGCCAATGGGATAATCAAGAACTGCCCTTCGCGTACCGAAAGATCGGGGCCAAGACCGTTCCACTGCGCCAAGGATTTGGTTGAAACATTATACTGCCGAGCAATGCCAAAAGCGGTTTCGCCGCGCTGCACTTTGTGGCGGGCAGGCTCTGCCGCAGATGGGGCCAGTGATGTGGCGGGGGCAAGCGTTGTGCTTTGTGCGCCCGCAGGGGCCAAGGTTGTGGTTTGCACACGGTCAAGGGCAGAGCTGGCAATAGCCGATACATCGAGCCCACCCGCAGTTGGGGCGGCTGCTACTGTTGTTGGCAGCACCAGAACCTCGCCCATGCGGGGGCGGTCAGTGACCTTCAGCGCGTTAAACCGCGCAA
>CAXNJD010000096.1:0-5657 GCA_964202545.1 Cypionkella sp. | reverse complement strand
TGCTTGACGCCAGCGACCAGACGCAAATGCAGCGCAGCCATGGCCGTGCGATGGTTCACTTTGGCATTCGCGCTGGGCAGGTGAAACTGATCGATTTGGCGCAAAGTGGCAGTGGCAAGGCCATGCTGCCCCGTGTGTTTGGGCCTGTGCCTGAAGCGGTGTTTATGAATACCTCTGGCGGGCTGACGGGCGGCGACAGTTTGGAATATCGCATCCAACTGGACGCAGGCGCGCGCCTGACCGCCACCACGCAGACTGCTGAACGCGCCTATGCCACCAATGGCGACGGCGCGCGGGTAGCTGTGCGCGCCGATGTGGGCGCGGGCGGGCATTTGGATTGGCTGCCGCAGGAAACAATTCTGTTCGAAGCCGCCCATGTTACCCGTAAAACCCAGATTAATTTGGCCGAAGGGGCATCTGCGCTGCTGGTGGAAAGCCTAGTGCTGGGCCGTCACGCCATGGGCGAGGTGCCGCGCCATGCCCGTCTGACCGACCACCGTATGATCCGCCGCGAAGGCCGACCCTTTTGGGCCGAAACCCTGCGGATCGACAAGGCTGTGCTGACAAGTGCCGCCAGCCCCGCGATTTTGGGCGGTGCGCGCGCTATGGCCGTGATCGCCTTTGTGGCGCAAAACGCAGAAGATGCTGTCAGCGCGTTGCGCGCCCTGCCTGCGCAAGATGGCGCGAAAATGGCGGTATCTGGCTGGAATGGCCGCTGCCTTGCCCGCATCACCGCATCTGATGGTTGGCCGCTGCGCGCCCAAATTATCCGCATCATCACCACCCTACGCGCCGCCTCAATGCCGCGCGTTTGGCAATGTTAGAGAGGCTTTTATGAACCTAACCCCGCGCGAGCGTGAAAAACTGCTGATCTCTGTCGCTGCAATGGTCGCGCGCAGCCGCCTTGCCCGCGGCGTGAAACTGAACCACCCCGAGGCGATTGCCCTGATCACCGATTTCGTCGTTGAAGGCGCGCGCGATGGGCGCACGGTGGCCGATCTGATGCAGGCAGGCGCGCATGTGATTACCGCCGATCAGTGCATGCAAGGCATCCCCGAAATGATCCATTCCGTGCAGGTCGAAGCTACCTTTCCTGATGGTACCAAACTGGTGACTGTCCACCACCCTATTCGCTAGGAGCGATTTATGAAAAAGACACTAACTTTGGCACTTCTTGCCCCAGCGCCTGCTTTTGCCCATGCGGGCGATCATAGCCACGGCTTTACGCAAAACATGGCCCATGCGCTGAGCCAGCCTGACCATTTGTTTGCCGCGTTGGGCGTGATCGCGCTGGCCTATTTCGCCTATCGCTATGTAAAGGGGTAGGCCATGATCCCCGGAGAAATCATCCCCGCTGCGGGCGAAATTACCCTAAATGAAGGGTCTAAAAGCCTAGTAGTCATGGTAGCCAACACGGGTGACCGTCCTGTTCAAGTGGGTAGCCATTACCATTTTGCAGAAACCAACGCTGGGTTGGATTTTGACCGAGTGGCGGCACATGGGATGCGGCTGGACATTCCCGCAGGCACAGCGGTGCGGTTTGAACCGGGCCAACGGCGCGAAGTGCGGCTGATTCCCTATGGCGGTTTGCGCCGCGTGTTCGGCTTTAACGCACTAGTCATGGGAGACTTGTAGATGGCCACGAAAATAGCCCGCGCCGATTATGCCGCGCTTTACGGCCCCACCACAGGCGACCGTGTTCGTCTTGGCGATACTGATTTGATCATTGAGGTCGAACGCGATCTGACCACTTACGGCGAAGAGGTGAAGTTTGGTGGCGGTAAAGTTATTCGCGATGGCATGGGCCAATCCCAAATTTCGCGCGCTGGCGGGGCGATGGACACGGTCATCACCAACGCGCTGATTGTCGATCATTCGGGAATTTATAAGGCCGATATTGGCCTGAAAGGTGGGTTCATTGCTGCCATCGGCAAAGCGGGTAACCCCGATGTGCAGGCGGGGGTGGATATTATCATCGGCCCTGGAACCGAGATTATCGCAGGCGAAGGGCGGATTATCACGGCGGGCGGAATGGATGCGCATATCCATTTCATCGCCCCGCAGCAGTGCGAAGACGCGCTGCATTCTGGAGTTACAACGATGCTGGGCGGCGGCACTGGCCCCGCGCATGGCACGCTGGCCACCACTTGCACGCCGGGGCCGTGGCATATCGCGCGGATGATGCAGGCGCTGGACGCCATTCCGATGAACTTTGGCCTGTCGGGCAAGGGCAATGCCAGCCAGCCCGAAGGGCTGATTGAAATGGTCAATGCAGGCGCCTGTGCGTTGAAACTGCACGAAGATTGGGGCACGACCCCTGCCGCCATTGATTGCTGCCTAACGGTTGCTGACGATATGGATGTGCAAGTGATGATCCACACCGACACGCTGAACGAATCGGGTTTTGTCGAAAACACTTTGGCCGCCATCAAAGGCCGCACCATCCACGCCTTTCACACTGAAGGCGCGGGCGGGGGCCATGCCCCAGACATTCTAAAGGTGGTCGGCAGCGAGAATGTGATCCCATCCTCCACCAACCCCACTATGCCCTATACCGTGAATACGGTTGAAGAGCATTTGGACATGCTGATGGTTTGCCATCACCTTGATCGCAGCATCCCCGAAGACGTGGCATTTGCCGAAAGCAGGATCAGGCGCGAAACCATCGCTGCCGAAGATATCCTGCACGATATGGGTGCGCTTTCGATCTTGTCATCAGACAGTCAGGCCATGGGCCGCGTGGGCGAGGTGATTACCCGCACATGGCAAACCGCCCACAAAATGCGACAGCAGCGCGGGCGATTGGCCGAAGAGACCGGCGAGAATGATAACTTTCGCGTGCGCCGATACGTGGCGAAATACACCATCAACCCCGCCATCGCGCATGGAGTTTCGCAGCATATCGGGTCGGTTGCCGTTGGCAAACGGGCCGATTTGGTCATTTGGAACCCCGCCTTTTTTGGGGCCAAACCTGAAATGGTGCTGATGGGCGGGCAAATTGTTGTGGCGCAAATGGGTGATCCGAACGGGTCTATCCCCGTGCAGCCCATGTATTCGCGCCCGATGTTTGGTGCGCTGGGCCGTGCGCGTGGTGATGCGGCGGTGATGTTTGTTTCGCAGGCGGGACATGCTGCAGGTGTTAAGGACAATCTTGGGTTAGAAAAGAACGTGCTGGCCGTGCAAGGCACGCGCGGTATTGGCAAGCGCGATATGATCCACAACGCCGCCCGCCCGCATATCGACGTAAACCCCGAAACCTACGAAGTGCGCGCAGATGGCGAACTGCTGACCTGCCAGCCAGCCACCAGCTTGCCGCTGGCACAGCGCTACTTCTTGTTTTAGGGTCTAATTATGCCTTTAGGGTCGAAAACTCTGCGTGCAGGCGAATGGAAAGGCGCGGCAGATCATGTCGTGTTGGACTATGACGCGCGACTGATACGGCGCAAGCGGCTGGAAACCGCAGGCGGCAGCAGCTTTATGGTTGATCTGCCCGAAACTGTATCCTTGAACGAAGGCGATGCGTTTGAGCTGTTCGACGGGCGAATTATCGAGGTGCGGGCGGCGATTGAACCTGTAGTCGTAATCACAGGCGATCTGCCGCGTTTGGCATGGCATATCGGCAACCGCCATACGCCGTGTGAGGTGACGAAAACCCATCTGGTCATCCGCCGCGATCCTGTTTTGGAAAACATGTTGCGCGGGCTGGGGGCAAACCTTGTCACGCAAATTGCCCCCTTCCGCCCCGAAGGTGGCGCATACGGCTTTGGTCGCACCTTTGGGCACGCCCATGATTAGGCAGGGCATGATTAACCCCGATACACTGCGCGCGGTGCAATATCTGTCGCCCGCCTTTCCGATCGGTGGCTTTGCGTATTCCCAAGGGTTGGAATCCGCGATTTCGTCAGGTTTCGTGACGGATGCAGTAAGTCTACAAGACTGGATTTCCTCGCAGCTTTTGCACGGATCGGGCCGCGCCGATGCCATTCTTATCGCCCATGCGCGGCAGGGCGATTGCGACGGCTTGGCCGATTTGGCCTATGCCCTTGCCCCGAGCCTTGAGCGTGATTTGGAACTGCGCGAAATGGGCCGCGCTTATGGCGCGCAAATGGCGGGGCTGACAGGGGCTGATTTTCCAACCCTTCCCCTTCCCGTGGCTATCGGCCATTCGATGCGGGGCTTGGACCTGCCCATTGCCGATATTTTGGCGCTTTTTTTGCAAGGCTTCGCTGCGCAAATGGTGTCGGTTGGTGTGCGGTTCGTTCCCCTTGGGCAAAGCGCGGGGCAGGCGGTTTTGGCCGCCCTTGCGCCGCTGATTCTGCGCGTGGCAGACGAGGCGGCAAGCGCCGAACTAAGTGATATTTCCTCATCCACAATCGGGGCAGACATGGCCTCTATGGCGCATGAGACTTTGGAAGTAAGGATTTACAGAACATGAGCGTGAATGGCCCCCTTCGCGTGGGTATCGGCGGCCCTGTGGGCGCGGGAAAAACCACGCTAACCGAAAAGCTGTGTGCGGCGCTGGCAAACCGCTGTTCGATGGCGGTGATTACGAATGATATATACACCCGCGAAGATGCCGATTATCTGACCCGCGCCCAAGTGCTGCCAGCTGCGCGCATTCGCGGGGTGGAAACGGGTGGATGTCCGCATACCGCAATCCGCGAGGATGCCAGCATTAATCTGGCCGCCGTGGCAGATTTGCGCATGAACTTTCCCGATCTGGATTTGATCCTGATCGAATCGGGCGGCGATAACCTTGCTGCGACGTTCAGTGCAGAATTGGCCGATTTGTCGATTTATGTCATCGACACAGCCGCAGGCCAAGACATTCCGCGCAAAAAAGGGCCAGGGGTGGCGAAGTCTGATTTGTTGGTGGTCAATAAAACTGATCTTGCGCCCTACGTTGGCGTGGATTTGGCCGTGTTAGAGGCTGATACCAGAACTGCTCGTGGCAGCCGACCCTATGTCATGGCGCGGCTGCGCGCGGGGCAGGGCGTGGATGCAGTGATTGCCTTTTTGCAAGCAGAAGGTGGACTAAGCCTGAAATAAAAAAGCCCCACCAAAAGGCGGGACTTTTCCAAAATCTCGCGGCGATTAGCCCTTTTTCAACACGCGATTGCCCAGTAATTCGGCAATTTGCACGGCATTCAGCGCCGCGCCTTTGCGCAAATTATCGGACACGCACCAAAGGTTGATGCCGTTATCAATCGTGCTGTCTTGGCGAATGCGGCTGATATAGGTGGCGTAATCACCCACACATTCGATGGGGGTAATGTAGCCGCCAGCCTCACGCTTATCTATCACCATGATGCCGGGGCTTTCGCGCAGGATGTCGCGGGCTTCGTGTTCGTCTAGAAAATCCTCAAACTCAATATTGATCGATTCCGAATGGCCCACAAACACAGGAACGCGCACGCAGGTTGCGGTGACTTTGATCTTTGGATCAAGAATTTTCTTGGTTTCGGCCACCATTTTCCATTCTTCTTTGGTGGAACCATCATCCAAAAACACATCAATATGCGGAATCACGTTGAACGCGATTTGCTTGGAAAACTTACGCGGCGGCACGTTGTCAGTGGGGTTATAGATGGCTTTGGTCTGATCCCACAGCTCATCAATGCCTTCTTTGCCCGCGCCAGAAACGGATTGATAGGTGG
>CAXNJD010000095.1:0-5661 GCA_964202545.1 Cypionkella sp. | reverse complement strand
CCTGAGCGGCAGCGCTGGTGGCTGCACAAACACTCATCGCAACGATGCCAGAGGCAAGAATATTTTTCATGGCGGTTTCCGAGATAGGGTGTAATGCGCCATGGGGTAACGACGAGATGTGACGGATCAGCGACAGATGTGCGAATGATTTGTAAAAATTGCCAAGCGCCCCGCGCGGGTGCGCTGGAGAGCAAACAAGGGATCATTGCGCCGTAAGCCAGTCCCTATGAAATGACATCAGGCGCGGTGCGGCCTGTATTGGCGGTAATCTGCGCAATTTCTTCGGCTGCGGCAATCACGGGCGCAAGTGCCGTTTGAAAAGGACTATCCAGCCCCTCTGGCCCCGCCTGATAGCGTTCTAAATACAGGCGCAGCGTGGCCCCTGATGTGCCCGTACCCGACAGGCGAAAGACGATGCGCGCGCCACCTTCAAACACCACGCGCACGCCTTGGCGCGCAGATATGCTGCCATCAACAGTGTCTGAATAGGAAAAATCGTCCGCAGCAGAAATGGTCATACCCTGCACTGTTTGCCCCGTAAGGTTGGGCAGTTTGGCGCACAGGTCGGCCATCATGGCATCGGCGCGGGCGGTTTCAATCGCCTCATAATCATGGCGCGAATAGTAATTGCGCCCGTATTTGGCCCAATGCTGCGCTAGAATTTCGGCCACCGAACCGCCCCGCACGGCCAATATGTTCAGCCACAGCAAAATGGCCCAAAGCCCATCTTTTTCGCGCACATGGTCGCTGCCGGTACCAAAGCTTTCCTCGCCGCAGATCGTAGCAAACCCTGCATCCAGCAGATTGCCAAAAAACTTCCACCCTGTGGGGGTTTCATAGGTGGTCAGGCCCATTTCTGCGCCCACACGGTCAACCGCCGCCGACGTCGGCATTGACCGCGCAATGCCCTTTAGCCCCGCTTTATACCCCACTGCCAAATGGGCATTGGCCGCAAGCACCGCCAAGCTATCCGAAGGCGAGACGTAAATCCCCCGACCCACCACCATATTGCGGTCGCCATCGCCATCAGACGCTGCGCCAAAATCGGGGGCATCTGGGCCCATCATTTCGGCCATTAATTCATGCGCCCAAGTGGGGTTGGGATCGGGGTGCATACCGCCAAAATCGGGCAAGGGGGTTTCGTGCGTCACTGTGCCTTTTGCCGCGCCAAGGCGATTTTCCAAAATCTCTACCGCATAGGGGCCCGTCACAGCGCACATGCTGTCCATCCGCATGCGGAAGCCGCGCGCGAACATGGCCCGAATGGCATCAAAATCGAACAGGCTTTCCATCAGCGCGGCATAGTCACTGACGGGGTCGATCACATCGACAAACATCTTATCCACATGGCTGCGGCCAAGGCGCGTTAGATCAACATCTGGCGCGGTCAGTTTATGATATTCGCTTAAGGAAAGCGTGCGTTGATAAATCGCATCGGTCACAGATTCGGGCGCAGGCCCGCCATTTGGCATATTGAACTTAATGCCGAAATCCTCATCAATCCCGCCAGGGTTATGGCTGGCCGACAGGATTAACCCGCCATCGGTTTTGTTCAGCCTAATCAAATGGCTGGCGGCAGGGGTTGACAATATTCCCCCCTGCCCCACGATCACGCGTGCCGCCCCATTTGCCGCCGCAATCGCCAGAATGATCTGCACGGCGCGGTCATTATAAAAACGCCCATCCCCGCCCAGCACAAATGTCTTGCCCGTGCAGCCCAGCACATCAAACGTGGCTTGCACAAAGTTTTCCAAATAATGCGGCCCCATAAAGACCCGCGTTTTCTTGCGCAGGCCAGATGTGCCCGGCTTCTGATCGGTAAAGGCGGTGGTTTGGATGGCGGTCATTGCGTGGCCTCAATCGATAAGGGTTGAAAGACAAGAACCGATGCCGCAGGCGCGGTCTGCGCGCCCACAATCGGCTGGTAAGACAGTTTTGGGCGGGTGGTATCCAAAATAAGCGCCCAAGCAGGCGCTGTGCTGGGCAAGGTCAGGGGCGTATCGCCGCCCGCATTTAGAACAATAAACAGCACATCTGGCGCATCCGCGCCTTCGGCAGACATCCGCAACTCCAAACCAATGCAGCGCAAATCGGCGCTGTGCCAATCAGCAGGCTGGGGCGCGGCCCCGCTGGCCAAATGCCAAATCACATCGGCCAGCCCATCTGCGCGGCTGCCCCCATGCAAGAACAGCTTTTGGCGCAAGACAGGATGATCGCGGCGCAGGGCCGTCAGGCGGGCGATAAAATCGGCCAAATCATCCGCGCGCCAGCCAAGCCATGTGGTTTCATTATCTTGCGCATAGGCATTGTTATTGCCGCCTTGGGAATGGCCCATCTCATCGCCGGCCAGCAGCATCGGTACCCCTTGGGCCAGCATGAGCGTGGCCAGCAGGTTGCGCCTGCGCAAATCACGGGCGGGGGCCAGCGCATCGCTTGGCCCCTCATGTCCCATATTGTCTGAATGGTTGTCATCATGGCCATCGCGCCCACCTTCGCCATTCGCAAGGTTCTGTTTGACAGAATAGGACACCAGATCAGCCAATGTGAACCCGTCATGCGAGGTGACAAAGTTCACGCTGGCCTGCGGCGCGCGGGCGGAATGGTGAAACTTATCCGCGCTGCCCAGCAGGCGGCGCGTCAGGTCTGGCACCATGCCCGCATCACCGCGCCAAAAGCGGCGGATCGTGTCGCGCGCGCGGTCGTTCCATTCGGCAAAGGGCGCAGGATATGCGCCCAGTTGATATCCACTTGGCCCAATATCCCAAGGCTCGGCAATCAGTTTGACGCCCGCCAGAACGGGGTCTTGCAACAGGGCGTCAAAAAAGCCACCACGCGGATCAAAGCCATGCGCCTCGCGCCCCAAAACCGATGCCAGATCAAAGCGGAACCCGTCGATATGCACCTGCTGCACCCAAAACCGCAGCGAATCCATCACCATGCGCAGCGTGGATGGATGGGTCAAATCAAAGGCATTGCCCGTGCCCGTATCATTGGCATAATACCGCCCGCCCCCTGCAAGGCGGTAATAACTGGCATTGTCCAGCCCGCGAAAAGCCAGCGTGGGCCCCATCTGATCGCTTTCGGCACTGTGGTTATAGACCACATCCAAAATCACCTCGATACCCGCGCGGTGCATCTCGCGCACCATCGCTTGCACCTCGGCCAAGGGGCGGTTTGTGGCAGCGTATCGCGCTTCGGGCGCGAAAAACCCGATGGTATTATAACCCCAATGGTTCGTCAGGCCCTTGTCCACCAGAAAGCGGTCATCAATAAAGGCTTGGATCGGCATCAGTTCGATCGCCGTAATCCCAAGGCGCTGCAAATGCGCTATGGTGGCGGGGTGGGCCATCCCTGCATAGGTCCCGAGCAGACTGGGCGGAATTTCGGGGTGCAGATGGGTCAGCGCCTTAACATGCGCCTCGTATATCACTGTGTCTGACATAGGGCGGCGCGGCGGGGTCACGCCCTGCCACTCAAATCTCGTGTCCAAAACCACAGATTTAGGCATGGCAAAGGCGCTGTCACGGCTGTCAAACCCAAGATCAGCCTTTGCCGCCCCCGCGCGGTACCCATACAGCGCATCCGACCAGCGCATGCGCCCCGCAAGGCCCCGCGTATAGGGATCTATCAGCAGTTTATGCACGTTAAACCTGTGCCCGTTTTCGGGCTGATGCGGCCCATCGGCGCGCAGCCCATAAAGCTGCCCTGCAGCCAGTCCCGCCACATGCATATGCCAAATATCGCCCGTGCGCGCCGCAAAGGGAATGCGCGTCTCAACGCGGCCCGAAGGGTCGAACAAACACAGGAACACGCTGGTGGCATGGGCAGAAAACACCGCAAAATTAACGCCATCCGCGCGCAGGCTTGGCCCCATGGGATAGGGCAACCCTTCGGTAATGGGGCCATAGGATACTGCAGAAGTCACTTGCTAAGCCTTTGATACAGCGCGGCATATTGGGCTGCCGCGCGCGCCCAGCCCAGATCGGACGCCATCGCGTGGCGCTGCATTTTGGCCCATGTCGGCGCGTCTTGGTACAGCCGCAAAGCTTGGCGCAGCGCCCCCGCAAACCCGATTACATCAACGGGATGAAACACCACACCTGTCGCCACCCCTGCCGACAGCGCGGCAGGCGAGGCATGGATGACCGTATCCGCCAGCCCCCCCACCGCCGCCACCACCGGCAGCGTGCCATAGGCCAGCCCATACATCTGCGTCAGCCCGCACGGTTCAAACCGCGACGGGACAAGCACCATATCGCCAGCGGCAAAAAGGCTGTGCGAATATGCCTCGTCATAGCCGATCTTTACCGACACCTGCGCAGGATAGCGCGCCGCCAGCGCCCGCAGGGCAATCTCAAACGCAGGATCGCCCGTGCCAAGCACCGCAAGGCCGCCGCCCGCCTCCAAAAACTCAGGCAAAGCGGCCAGCGCCAGATCAATGCCCTTTTGCGCAGTCAGCCGCGAGACAATGATTGCAAGCGGGCCCTTCACCTTAAGTTTCAAGGCCTTCACCAGCGCGGATTTATTCTTAGCCTTTTCGCTAAGTGTGTCGAAGCCGTAGGGAATAGGCTCTAATTCAGGCGACCAGACGGCTGGATCTACCCCGTTCAAAATGCCCAACACGACCCCCGCCCGCGCCGCGATTACGCCTTCCAGCCCCATGCCAAATTCGGGCCGCATGATTTCTGCGGCATAGGTGGGCGAGACTGTGGTGATGGCATCCGCCGTGACCAGAGCGGCCTTAAGGCTGGCCAGCCCGCCGTAATATTCCAAAGCGTCGGCGGTAAAGGCCGATTTGGGCAGGCGCAGCGCATCCATCAGCGCTGCATCCGCCCAACCCTGAAAAGCGATGTTATGGATTGTGATGACCGATGCCGCACCACCCGTGCCGTGGTATCGCAGATAGGCGGGGGCAAAACCCGCCTGCCACTCATGGCCATGCAACACATCAGGCTTCCAGCCCGCCACCCCATCGCGGGCAACGCGCGCGCCAACCCATGACAGCGCGGCAAAGCGCTGCGGGTTATCGGAAAAGTCGCCCTGCGCGTCGGAATAAGGCCCGCCTGCGCGGTCGTATATATGCGGGGCATCCAGAAGCAACAGGTCAAGACCCGCAATTTGCCCCGCCATAACCCGCGCAGGGCCGCCAAACAAATCCGCCTCGCGCAGCACTTCGGTCATGCCCGCCAGATCTGGCAAAAGCGGGCGGTATGCTGGCAGCAGCGTGCGCATCTGCCAGCCCAGAGGGGCCAGCGCGGCAGGCAGCGCGCCCACCACATCCGCCAGCCCGCCCGTTTTAATCAGCGGCACGCATTCGGATGCAACGGATAAAACCTTGCCGCCCATTCCGCCCCCCTAAAGCGCCTTTTCCCGCGCATCCAGCATGTTCTGTGTGATCAGTACAACGCCGCCTTCGCTGCGTCGGAACCATTTGGCATCTTCCAAAGGATCTTGACCCACAACCAACCCTTCGGGAATAATCACGCCGCGATCAATCACGCAGCGCGTCAGATCGGCCTTGCGGTTCACGATCACCTGCGGCAGGGCGACAACATGATCTAGTGCCGAAAAGCTGTGCGTGCGCACGCCCGTGAACAACAGCGAATTGCGCACTTCACTGCCCGACACAATACAATCGCCCGACACCAGCGACGAGACAGC
>CAXNJD010000094.1:0-5662 GCA_964202545.1 Cypionkella sp. | reverse complement strand
TACCATCAGACGCAATCAAAAGCGCCCGCAACTCCTCGGCGGTGCTACAGCTTGCAACTGGGTCGGTGGCCCGCAGCGCAACGCCAGTGGCGACATCACCGATATCTGTGATCGTTTCGGGCACAACATGGCCGCCCGCCGCAAGATCTTCGACCAGCTTGCGCGACAATATCACGAAATCCGCCGCCTCGCCCGCAATGATGCGGTCGCGCATGCCGCCCACAGGGCCGAAATCGCCCGTCAGGGTTTCTCCAGTTGCGGCTTGGATGCCGTCGGCCAACGCCTCGGCAAGTCCCTGCGCCGCCCCGCCGCTCAATACTTTCAGCATGTCGCCTCTCCCCTATGGGCCGCCCACGGGGCCCTTCTTCGTCACACCTAACAAGCCTTGTTTTGCCCGACAACTTGAAAACAGACAGGACTACGCATGTTCCGCATCCGCTCGATTACCGCTATTCCCATATCTGTCCCGTTGACTAAGCCTGTCAAGATGGCGGGGGCCACTGTCACATCTGCCGACAACGTTCTGGTGCGAGTAGAGGACGAGACAGGTGCCGTGGGTTGGGGCGAATCTGCGTCGGCGCCGATGATGAATGGCGAAACGCAGGCTGGCATGGCCGCCGCAATCCGCCATATGGCAGAACGGCTGCACAAGGCCGAGGTAACAGATGTCGCAGCCTTGCCACACCTGATCGGGCCGACCATCCATTTCAATCCCGGCGCAAAAGCGGCGGTCGAGATCGCGCTTCTTGACCTGATCGGGCAACGGACGGGCCAGCCAATCTACGACCTTCTTGGTGGACGGCAAAGGCAGCGGGCCGCCGCACTTGTCTTCATTGCCGGAGGCACGCTTGAAGAAGAGGTGGCCGAGGCGCAGCGACTCGCGGACGAGGGCATCATCGCGCTGAAGGTCAAAATTGGCTTTCAAGGGGTAGAGACAGACCTTGCCCGCTGCGCCGCTATCCGTGCGGCGGTGGGCGCGGGCATCCGTATATCGGCAGATGCAAACATGGGTTACGGGCGCGAAGCCGCGCTCGCGTTTTGTGCCCGCGCCGCCGACACGGGCATTGATTTTCTGGAACAGCCTGTGGCCGAAGAGGATCTTGCCACAATGGCCGAATGCGCCCGCGCTTGCGGTGTTCCGATTGCGGCCGATGAAGGTTTGCAATCCATCGACCTTATCCGCCGCCATCATGAGATGGGCGCTGCGGCAGGCGGCAGCCTTAAGACGATCAAACTTGGCGGAATGATAGCGGTGATGCAAGCGGGGCGACTGATGCAGCAGCTTGGAATGCACGTCAATTTGGCAGGCAAAACGGCGGAAACTGGCATTGCTTCGGCAGCGATTGCACATCTGGCGGTGGTCCTACCTGAATTGGCATGGGACACGTCAATGACGGCACCTTACCTTGCCGCGGATGTGGTGACAGAGCCGCCAAAGGTGCGGGCAGGCTATATCACTCCGCCCGAAGGGCCAGGCCTTGGCATTCGGGTGGACGGCGCACAACTCGCGCGCTTTATGTTATAATCTGGCCTTGCGTATCCATCAGAAAAGAAACGGAAAAAACATCTTAAGGGAATTTCAACCGCCGCATTCATTGCAACAGCGCCAAGATAGCGGCCAACTAGCAAAGCCTCAGGAGTAGGAGACAAAAATGGGTGTGAAAAAAGAAATTGGATTGGCCGTCATTGGCTGCGGCACAATTGGGCGTATCCGCGCGATGATCGCGCGCGACTATCCGGGTGTGGGCTGGATCGGTCTGTGCGACGTGAACGCGTCGCTTGGTGAAAGGCTTAAGGCCGATTGCGAAGCAGATTATTTTACGACCGATTTTCTAGAATTGCTGAACCGGCCCGAGGTCAACGCAGTCATTATCGCAACAGACGAAAACAACCATGCCGCACCGACAATGGCCGCAGCTGAACGCGGCTTTTCTCTGTTCATTGAAAAGCCGCTGGCAACAGACGCGCACGAGTCACAGGCCATCTTGAATGCAATTGAAAAGGCAGGCGTCGATGCTGTGCTGGGCTACACCCAGCGCTTCCGCCGCCGTTTCCTGACGGTCAAGGAAAAGTTGATCACTGGCCAAATCGGTGACGTGCATTCCGTCGTCACCCGCGCGTTCATGAACCGCATGGTTCCAATTGCCACTGTCAGCCGCACGCAAAACCGGCGCAATCTGACCCCGATGGTCGTGTCGGGCACGCACAGCCTTGATATGTCGCTTTGGTTGATGGAGGGCAAGGTTCCCGACACGATCTATGCCCGTTCAACAGACAAGGTTCTATCACGCTGGGGCACCAAGGATTCGACATTCGGTATTTTCACCATGCAAGATGGGACTATCTTTTCGATGAACATCTGCTGGGCCTTACCCGAAGTCTGGCCTGGGTCGGTCTATGGGTTAGAAATCGGCATCGTTGGAACCGAAGGCGTTATAGACATCGAAGACACCCACCGCGATCTCGTTCTGGCCAGCAATGTGGCCCAAGGCGGCGGCTATGTGCCTGACGGCTACCACCCACCCGCGCGACATGTAGATTTCCTAACCAGTTATCCGCCAGGCGATCTTCACATGGGCCAGCTTTGGGGGCCAATGCGCGAAGAAACAGTCAGTTGGTACCAGCGCGTTTGCATGGACATGCCCACGCCTCATGCCACCGCACAAGACGGGCATCGCAACCTTATTCTGACGATGGCGATGGACTTGTCCGCCCGCCGCAAAACGGAAATCAAGTTGCCCGCCAGTATCGACGAGTTGATGGCCGAAGACTGACCCGAAACAAGACTGACCCCAAACAGGAGACTGCACGTGACCAGCCAGACCCTCGACATCCACGCCCATATCATTGAAACCGACACGCTGGCAGAGCTTCAGCGCGCTGTTCCTGACAGTGGGCTTGAACTTCAGACAACCGATGGCGAATTCGGCACACTCGTTATTTCGGGCGCGCCCTATCACAACTTTCCCCGCGGCGGCTGGGACGTGACACGGCGGTTGGCCGATATGGATAAGGCGGGCTTCGCGCGGCAACTCCTTGCCGTCGTTCCGCAAACGGTGCTTTACGACAAACCTGCCGAAGCTGCGCTGACCGCCGCGCGCATCCAGAACGCTGGCATAGCGCGCCGCGTGCGCGCTATGCCCGACCGTTTTATGGGGCTTGCGACCGTGCCGATGCAAGCGCCTGACCTTGCCGCAGCAGAACTGCGCCGTGCGATGACCGAAGAAGGTCTTCTTGGGGCAATGATCGGCAGCCATGTCGAGGGTAAAAACCTTGACGACCCCACACTCGATCCGTTCTGGGCAGAAGCCGAGGCGCGCGGCGCATTCCTGCTGCTGCACCCTGTCAAAATTGCAGGTATGGATCGTCAGAAAAGCTTTTATCTTAACAACGTCGTCGGCAATCCTTTGGATACCACCATCGCCGCCGCCTGCCTTATTTTCGGCGGTGTGCTGGAACGTTTCCCGGGCCTACAGATCGTGCTCAGTCATGGCGGTGGGTTCACCCCATATCAGGCAGCACGCTGGGTTCACGGATGGGCAGAGCGGGCCGAGGCCAAAGTGCGGCTCAAGGGCGAACCTGGCCCGTCCATCGACCGCCTGCTGTTTGACACAATCTTGCATGGCCCCCATCAATTGCAATTCCTTGTCGACTGGGCTGGGGCTGATCGCGTTATGCTGGGCAGCGATTATCCGTTCGACATGGGGCAGTATGATGCCGTCGAGGTCATCGACAGCCTGCGTCTTACTGCGGCGCAGCGCGCGGGGTTGCTCCACGCCAGCGCCGATGCACGCATGCCCAAGGCCTGACCCATGCAAAAACCCATGTCATTGCAGCCGGAAGTTCGCCATCCTGTGCAACGAACGCTCCTATGGCATGGGTCATTTCGCAGATCCGAAAGCGCATCTGTATCGCCAAATTGCAAACAGATAAACCCGCTAGGCTGCTCCGCTTTGACGAGCGCAAGTTTATTGGGCGCAAGCAGGTGCGCCAGCACTTTTGGGGATGCACGCGTTGCGCGCGCGTGCGCAGTTTAAGTTTACCGCAGCCTTTGGGCCATTATTATAACAAAAAACAGGGGAGTAAAGTTTATGGCAGATCATACGGGACAAAGCGCGGCGGGCAACGGAACCAAGCCCGTTATCTCGGCTCGCGGCGTTGGAAAAACATTCGGAGGTGGCGCCGTCGTCGCTCTGGAGGGTGCAACCTTCGATGTCGCCCCAGGATCATTTGTCAGCCTTGTGGGCCCCTCTGGCTGCGGCAAGTCCACCTTGCTGCGCCTTATAGCTGGATTGATTGACAGATCGTCGGGACATCTCACCGTCCATGACCGCGACATTAAGGGGCCACATACCGACGTTGGCCTAATGTTCCAAAAAGCAACGCTTCTTGACTGGCGAACAGCGGTTGAGAACGTCCTTCTCCCTATCGAGATCGGGCGCACTACCACCTCTGCTGACCGCACGAAGGCGATGGAGTATCTTGAATTGGTCGGGCTTAAGGACTTTGCGTTTTCCTTCCCCTCCCAGCTTTCTGGCGGCATGCAGCAACGCGTGGCCCTTGCCCGCCTGCTGATGACGGGGGCCGACGTGCTTCTTCTGGACGAGCCATTTGGCGCGCTGGACGAGTTCACCCGCGAACGCCTGAACGTGGAACTGATGCGCATTGTCGCCGAATTCAAAGCAACCACGCTTTTTGTCACCCACAACATCCTAGAGGCGATCTATTTGGCCGACGAGGTCATGGTGATGACCCCTCGGCCAGGCCGTCTTGCGCGCATCGTGCATGTCCCCTTCGCGCGCCCGCGTAAACCCGAACTTACGCTGACACCCGAATTCAACGCCCTTGTCGCCGAAGTGCGCAACATCTTGGGCGCACACTGAATTTCGGGCCTAAACTGGGAATTACTGATCTTATCGCGGCTTTGCGCCGCTTTTTGAAGGCCATCGATGCCCCGAAACAGGCAGCTTAAATACCAACCAATGTCCGATGGCGGACAGCCCCCTTAAAACCGCGCATCGCCCAGTCCGCAGAACGGATCATGTGGCGGCGTTCCTGCCCACGGCGCGCGGCCCAAAAGGCAGTCTAGAACAGCCTCTTGCATTGAGGGCATCGTCGCGTAAGCATTGATATAGGTGGGCACGCGCGGCGCGTCATACAGATAATAAGGATAGCCAAAGCTGATCATTGCTGTCGGGATTTCATACCAATGGCGATTCATCGCGCGTTGAAAATCGCCACCAACCTTTGCCCAATCTAGAAAAATCCGCCCCCGCGTCAGCAGGGTTTCTTCGGCAAACAGATACAGCATCGCATCGAATTTGGCAGGGTCTGGCCGGGCATTTTCGCCCAGAATCGTCACCTCAAAACCCTCACGCGCCAGCATATCTGGTAAATCCAGCGGCAGCGGGTGCGGCGCAAATGGCATCACCACCCCGCCAGAATATATCGCCAAGCGTTTGTGCTTGGCGGGGCTAAGGGGCAGCATCCCTTGTACATCTTTGACCAGAGTCGGCGCGCGTGCGGTGATCGCGCGCGCGGTTTTGCGCGTGGCCCCTAGTTTTTCTGGTGCAAACTCGCTCAAATCAGCGGGCGCGGCCCCCTTATGCAGGCCCAGCGCCGCCTTTAACCCCAGAATGCGGATAAGCGCGGCCTCGTGCCG
>CAXNJD010000093.1:0-5691 GCA_964202545.1 Cypionkella sp. | reverse complement strand
TGGCCACAAACAGCCCTTTCATGTTGCAGGCTCTGATGCGGCTGGAATCGTTTGGGCCGTGGGGGATAAGGTCAAACGCTGGAAGGTTGGCGACGAGGTGGTCATCCATTGTAACCAAGACGATGGCGATGACGAAGATTGCAACGGCGGCGATCCGATGTATTCGCCCAGCCAGCGCATTTGGGGTTATGAGACCCCCGACGGCAGCTTTTCGCAGTTCACCCGCGTGCAGGCGCAGCAGCTTATGCCGCGGCCGCGTCATTTGACATGGGAAGAATCGGCCTGTTATACCCTGACCCTTGCCACCGCCTACCGCATGCTGTTCGGCCACGAGCCGCATGATTTGAAGCCAGGGCAAAACGTGCTGGTCTGGGGTGCGTCGGGCGGGCTTGGCTCTTACGCGATTCAGTTGATCAACACCGCAGGGGCCAATGCGATTGGCGTCATTTCCGAAGAGGATAAGCGCGATTTCGTCATAGGCCTTGGCGCGAAAGGTGTGATAAATCGCAAAGATTTTTCCTGCTGGGGCCAAATGCCCACCGTGAACACACCCGAATATAACGACTGGCTGAAAGAGGCCCGCCGCTTTGGTAAGGCGATTTGGGACATCACGGGCAAGGGCGTGAACGTGGATATGGTGTTTGAACATCCCGGCGAGGCGACCTTTCCCGTGTCGTCCCTTGTCTGCAAAAAGGGTGGTATGGTGGTGATATGCGCAGGCACTACGGGTTTTAACTGCACCTTTGACGTACGCTATATGTGGATGCATCAAAAACGCCTGCAGGGCAGCCACTTTGCCCATTTGAAACAAGCGGCAGCCGCAAATAAACTGATGATCGAGCGCCGCCTTGATCCATGTATGTCGGAAGTATTCCCTTGGGCCGATATCCCTGCCGCGCATATGCTGATGCGTCACAACAAACATAAGCCTGGTAATATGGCTGTGCTGGTCCAAGCCCCCCGCACAGGCCTGCGCACGTTTGATGACACATTAGAGGCATCGCGCGCGCGCTAAGGGGCACACAAATGCGACTAAAAGCCAGCCCAGTATTGCGGCTGGCTTTTTTGTGTTTCCTTAGCATTGTATTCAAATTTGATACAGTTTGTTTCCATTCGCATAGATACCGCTACTCAACTTAAGCGCTTATACCTGACTAAGTTGACGTATCAGTGCGGGTGTCATATGCGCCACGATTGGATTTTCGATGTTTTGACCGATCTGCGCAGCTACGCCGAAAAAAATAACTTGCCTGCCATTGCGCAGCAGGCAGATCTGGCGCTGGATGTGGCGCGCCAAGAACTGACAGAAAAGACAAGATCCGAACAAGCAGGCGAAGACCAGTCGCAAAGCTGATCGGGCATCTGTGCAATCGCTTCACCCTGCGCTAAGCAGGGGCATGACTGTGCCAGCTCTAACCTTTTCCGATGACCAAGCCGAAGCGTTTGACCGCGTCGCAGCTGAAATGCTTATCCATGGCATTGATCTGGAAAACGGTGCCCTTACGCCGCGTGCAGAAGGGTCGGCTTCGGTGCTTGCAGTGGTGGGTAAGGCTGGTTCTGGCAAAACCATGCTGCTTGCCGCATTGTACCGTGCACTTGTTGCCGCAGGGGTCGATTTGGTGTCGGGTGACTACGAGCCCAAACGCCGCAAAGATCGCCGCACGTTGGCCATTCTGGCCCCAACGAATAAAGCCGCCTCTGTTTTGCGCCTGCGCGGTGTGCCCGCGACCACTATTCACCGCATCCTTTATACCCCTATCTATGACCCTCAGTACGAGAAAATTGCCGAATGGCTTACAGGCACGTCGCCTCGCCCAGTGGTGGAAGGGCTGACTGATTTGGCGCTTGACCGCGCCCATGCCTTTTATGCCCAAGTCCCATCTATCCCCGGGGCGCTGGCCGCCGCTGGCCTGCGCGGGTCAGATTTTATTAAGGGCTGGAAGCGGCGCGAAGAACCGCTAGACATCGGCTTTGTTGACGAATCCTCGATGCTGGATGAACGGCAGCTTGAAGACCTGCGGGAGATTTTTCCCTCGCTTGTCCTATTCGGCGATCCCGCGCAGCTGGCCCCTGTGGGCCTGTCGGGCGCGATGGTGTTTGACCGCCTTGGCCAAGGGCGCAAGTTGACCCTGTCGCGCATTCACCGCCAAGCGGAAGGTAACCCAATTCTTGATTTGGCCCACGCTTTGGGCGATCCTGACCTTGGCTTTGAAGCCTTTGAACGGCTGGTGGAAAAGGCCGCAGCAGATGATCCGCGCGTTTTGGTCAGCGAAAGGGCTGATGCCAGCCTGATGGCGCGCAGCCCTGTTTTGGTGTGGCGCAATGCCACGCGCATTCGCCTTATCAATGCGTTTCGTGCAGCTTATGGCGCGCCCGAAACCGAACTGCTAGCAGGCGAGCCGTTGATTTGCGATGGCATCGAGCTTCCCCTAAAACACCGAAAAAAACGCATCGACCTAGAGGCGCGGGGCCTGATCAAAGGCGCGCAAGTCATCTACCTTGGCCCAGGCAACCGTGATGGGTTCGCCCGTCTTCATGTGGTGGGCGCGGAAGATCCGCAAGTCTCTGCCGCATCGATCATCAAAATCGAAAAACCAGATGAAGAAGAACCTTTTATCCCATCTGCCGCCACCATGGGGGCCGCATTTTTGCACGGCGCGGCGGTTACCATCCACAAGGCGCAAGGCAGCCAATGGGACACGGTGCAGGTTTTTGCGCCCGATTTGTATGCCGCTGCGCAATCTGGCCGCGGCGAGGCGGGCGTCGGCCTGTGGAAGCGCCTTGCTTATGTCGCCATCACCCGTGCCCAAAATCAATTGATTTGGGTCACCCGCAACCGCCTTGCCCTGCCCAAACACCCGCTGTCCGTGGATGATCTGCGCGCCGCTCCTGCCGCGCCGCTGACGTTAAACAACCCTCCGCCGCAAGACCTAAACTAACTTAAAGAAAGAGGCCCAGATGACCTGCGTTTTCGTTCAGTTTCGCTGCACCCCAGGAAAAACCTATGATGTGGCCACCGCGATCTATGACCGCGAAGTGGTGTCGGAATTGTTTTCTACCAGTGGCGAGTTTGACCTGATTGCCAAGGTCTATATCCCAGATGGGGAAGATGTAGGCCACTACCTTAGCCAAAAGCTATTCGATATTGCGGGCATCCAGCGCACGCTGACGACGATGACCTTCCGCGCCTTTTGATTTTCACATTGGCCCCACTATCCGCGCCGCAGGCATCCAGCCTTAACGCAAAATCGGCACGTTGAAAGGCGCGCGCGCCGTTGCCGCGCGCACAAAGTCGGCGATCAGCGCCGCGTCTTTGACCCCGGGTGCCGTTTCCACGCCTGATGATACATCAACCTGCCGCGCGTTGGTTAAGGCAATCGCCTGTGCCACATTGCTGGGGTTCAGCCCGCCCGCCAGCATCCACGGGCGCAGCCATCGCCGCTGCGCAACCAGTTGCCAATCAAAGGCCAGCCCGTTGCCACCCGGAAGTGCCGCATCTTTGGGCGGCTTTGCATCGATCAAAATCTGATCTGCAACCAAAGAATATTCAAAGGCAGCGTCCAAATCCCCCGCCTCGGCAATCCCAACTGCCTTCATCACGGGCAGGCCAAAGCGCGCACGTATTTCCCCCACGCGGGCCACGGGCTCGTGGCCATGTAATTGCAGCATGTCAAACGGGCACTCCGCCAGCAGCCTATCTAAAAATACATCGTCCGCATCCACCACTAGGGCGACTTTGGCCAGCCCTTCGGGTGCGTTGCGGGTCAGTTCGCGCGCTTGATCGATGCTCACATGTCGCGGGCTTTTGGCGAAGAATACAAATCCGCCGTAAGCTGCCCCTGCGTCCACGGCAGCGTGAATATCGGCCGCTGTCCGCAGCCCGCAAATCTTTACACGAATATCTTGCATCACTTAGCCTTTGGCGCGTCCAATATCGCCAGCACGTCATCTTTGGGCAAAGATGTGGCATCACGCATATTTGCCAATTCGCGCTCAAGCTTGCTGACAGTTTTGCCAGACTGGCGGGCTGCGGCGCGGTGCTTATGCTCGCGCAACCATTCCCACACAAAACCAATCAGCAGCCCTGCAATAATGCTGGCAAAAATAACTAAGAACATCGGCAATTCCAGCCCGAAATTTAGCCCAATCAGCGCGGCAAAATCGGCTGGCAGCAGTTGCACGGGAACAGGCGCGCGGTTGGCCATAGCCACCAAAACCAGCGCCAAGGCCAAAACAAAAAGCAAAGCAAGGCGCAAATAGCGCATGGTATTTCCTTTGGCCAATGGCTTTGGATTAAGCGCCGTTCAACCGATCGCGCAACAGTTTGCCCGTTTTGAAAAACGGCACTTTCTTAGAATCGACATTAACCGCCTCGCCCGTGCGCGGGTTGCGGCCAACGCGCGCATCGCGCGCCTTGACCGAAAACGCGCCAAAGCCCCGCAATTCAACGCGGTCACCCTTTGCCAATGCATTAATGATTTCGTCAAAAACCGTGCTGACAATGCGCTCGACATGGCGCTGCGTCAAAGTCGGATTTTCGTCGGCAATCTTTTGAACCAATTCTGATCTAATCATATCACCCATTCCCCGTTCTATTGAGCGAATACCATAGTCAACCCGATACGCTGGATATCAACCACACCCATCGCTCGTTAGACTATCGTCAAAAAATCCTGCGCACAAATGAAAATGTTTGCGCTGGCAACATGCAAAAGGGCCCCATCTTACGATGAGGCCCCTTTTTTACATTTCGCCGCGCTGCGCTTAGGCTTTGTCGCCCTTTAGCGCCGCGCCCAAGATATCACCAAGGCTTGCGCCCGAATCAGACGAGCCATACTGCTCGACCGCTTCTTTTTCTTCGGCAATCTCGCGCGCCTTGATCGACAGGCCCAGCTTGCGGGTTTTGGGATCAACAGCGGTCACGCGCACGTCTATTTTGTCACCCACATTGAAACGCTCGGGGCGCTGATCGCCGCGGTCGCGGGCCAGATCGCTGCGGCGGATAAACGACTTTGCGCCGTTATACTCCACTTCAACGCCGCCCTCTTCGATGGCAGATACTGCCACGGTGATGATCTCACCGCGCTTAACGCCGTCGACCGCTTCGCTAAAGTTGTCCGCGCCCAAGGCTTTGACCGACAGCGAGATACGCTCTTTCTCGACATCCACTTCGGTGACAGCGGCGGTAACCGTGTCGCCTTTGCGGTAGCTTTGAATGGCGTCTTCGCCGCGCTGATCCCACGACAGGTCAGACAGGTGAACCATGCCGTCGATGTCGCCATCAAGGCCAACGAACAGACCAAATTCGGTGATGTTCTTAACTTCGCCTTCGATCTGGCTTCCAACAGGATGGGTTTCTGCAAACACTTCCCATGGGTTGCGTTGGGTTTGCTTCAGGCCCAGCGACACGCGGCGCTTGACGCTGTCAATTTCCAGAACCATCACGTCAACTTCTTGGCTGGTCGATACGATCTTGCCTGGGTGGACGTTCTTTTTGGTCCAAGACATTTCAGACACGTGCACCAAACCTTCAACGCCCGCTTCCAGCTCTACGAATGCGCCGTAATCGGTAATGTTGGTCACGCGGCCCTTGTGCAGGGTGCCCAGTGCATACAGCTTTTCAACCGCGTCCCATGGATCCGATTGCAATTGCTTCATGCCCAGCGAAATGCGGTGGGTGTCTTTGTTGAT
>CAXNJD010000092.1:0-5694 GCA_964202545.1 Cypionkella sp. | reverse complement strand
GGAGGCGCCAGACGCGACGCGCATCCGAAGGCACATGGCTGTGTGAGGGCAAAGTTTAATGTCTTGGCCGACCTACCTGTGGAACTTCAGTCGGGTGCTTTTAGCCCTGGGCAAAGCTATGAC
Source organism: Cypionkella sp. (assembly GCA_964202545.1). Lineage (GTDB taxonomy): Bacteria > Pseudomonadota > Alphaproteobacteria > Rhodobacterales > Rhodobacteraceae > Cypionkella. The sequence continues at coordinate 5,571 of CAXNJD010000092.1, read as the reverse complement.
ACCATCATCAGGTTTTCAAATGGCTCACCGAACGCGGTAGGAGATGACAATTCGGGCGATACGCGGGGAATGGCGATCAAGGTCATGGATGTCCCAGGCGAGAAGCTGTTTGCCGATCCCGCCCATCCCACTGCACAGGATTTCATTCTAATTTCCAGCCCCTATTTCTTTGTCAACGGATCGGCTGGCTACACCGAATTCTTTCGGATTGTGAATGATGGTGGCTTGCTATCGTTGTTCAAAATCCCGTTCATCCTTGGTCTAGGCGGCACGATCAACGCAGGCAAAATGCTGTCGCAAAAGATCGATAACCCTCTGAACGTGGATTACTTTTCCGTCACACCTTACCAGTTGGGGAACCCTGCACAAAAGCAGGTTGTGAAGTATTCGACAAAGCCTTGCGAGCCAATCGGCGACGTGCAGGCGACAGACGGCCCGAACTTTTTGCGTCGTGCAATGCAGGATCATCTTGCTGCTGGGCCCGCGTGCTTTATCTTTGGCGTGCAGCCGCGCCCGAATGACAGTTATTCAATTGAAGATGTCATCACTGAATGGCCCGAGGATGAGGCTCCGTTTATAGACATCGCACGCATCGAAATTCCGCAGCAGGAATTTGATACTGCGCCGCAGAACGACGCTTGCGAAAGCATGTCGTACAATCCTTGGCACAGCATCGAGGCGCACCGCCCCCTTGGCACGGTGAACCGCATGCGCAGGGTCGTTTACGAAATTATCAGCGAGTTGCGTTTTGATATGAACGATGTCTCGCTTGAAGAACGTCAGGTCACGCCATGAAGAAGATTGTCTCTCTTGCGGTTGTTCTCGCCGCTTTTGCCGCTGGCTATGGATATCTTCATCAGATGTCCAAAGTTGCTTTGGTGGATTTACCTGCGCCCCGAACTGGGTTCGCTCCGCGAGAAGTTCCCGCCGATTGGAACGCGGAACTAAAACTGCGCACAGATGCCAAGGCAGCGTATTTGGCGCAAAAGTATGAAGCGGCAAGCTGGTTTGAGAATTTCCCGTTTTCTAAATCGGACGGCATCCCCTATGTGATTTTGCGGCTTTTGCCCAAGATTGCCCCCGAAATCTGGGGTCAAGATCGGGATTTTGGGAAAAGCTTTGGTTTGTTCGCCCGCACTGACAGCACTGGTCTTGTTTTGCCAGTCGGAATTGGGATGAGCGGTCTTAATCCAGATCGTCCAACTGCGACTGACTTTACCAGCTTTACTTGCGGGGCCTGCCACATTGGGCGGGTAGATTTGGGCAATGGGCGAACGTCGCAGATATGGGGCGGCGTGAACGCCGAGTTCAATATCACCAAGTTTTTCGTCGACTTTGGAAAAACCTTGGATATCCTAGCGCAAGACGCGAAAGGCGATGCGCGCAGGGCAAAAATTCGCGACGCCCTTGTCGCCGAACTTGAGCAGATTAAAGCAACTGATCCCACATATCTGTACCGCAATGCAGCCTATGGGCCCAAAACCTTTGACGCAGCATACGAAGCCGACCAAATCGAGGCTTTCCTTGCGGATGCAGACAATCTTGTGGGCCGAACGGTTAATTACATTGATAGCTTTATTTTGGCCTATGGCCATTATTTAGACAGCACCTATTCAGGCTATCAGGCGCAGATGCTGCAAGGATTGCCAGGTATGGCAGACGCGACAGGCGTCAGCGCTGCGCACGGATACGAAACGCTTGAGACAAGCTTTATTGGGCGCTTGTTTGCTCAAAAGCTGCTGCCGACATCCCCAGGTTTGACAGACTATATGCTGGTCTGGGATCAAGACCATCGAACAGCACAGTGGAATGAGGATGGCACGCTGCTGGTGAACGGCGGCGGCCAGTACAATGGCAACATACCTATTCCAATTTACCGCAATCTTGCCGCATCCATGACCATGGGGCTTGCAGACACCGACCTGCGCGTTGCCGCCTTTGCCGCCGATCTTTTGGGCGGCCTACCAGCCGACCCCTATCCGTTTGAAGTTGATACGGCACAGGCCGAAAAGGGCCGTGATTTGTTTGCCGACAATTGTGCCGATTGTCACCGGCCAAACAATGGCCGCCTTTACCGCGACATGGGAACCAATTTGTCGCGCAGTCGGGTCATGAATGATCTGCTGATCAAGGGCGGCCGATCAGAATACCTTGAAATCTGCGGCCCCGAAACCGAGGTCACGCTGGACAGCGGGCCAATCAAACCCTGCGCAGAATTTGATGGTCGCCCGATTACCGAAGAGGCGATTATGCGTCCACTAGACCAACAATATGATGGATATAACGCAACCGCGCTGGCGGGCATTTGGGCGGGCGCGCCGTATCTGCACAATGGGTCGGTTCCGACAATTTACCACCTTCTGATGCCTCAGGCACGCCCAGTGTCTTTTACCAAAAGTGCGCTGAACTATGACACTGAAAAGCTGGGCTTTGCATGGGATGCCAAAGCAGTCGGCGGCTATGCCTTTGACACAGAAGCTTTCCAATCCATCAGCCGCATGGGGCATGACAAAGACATTACCGAGAATGGCAAGACGTACAAACTCGACTGGTCAGACGACGAGCAAGGCGCCGCTGCGATCATCGAATACCTCAAGACCCTTTGAAAAGGCTGATAAAATGAACAGGTTGTCCACGCATACTTCTGTCTTGGCTTTGTCTGCAATTGCTGTGCTGATCACGCTTGCCCCAAAGGCCTGGGCGGAAGAAATCATAACGCTTGAGCAAGGATGGGATGAGCCCAGCCGTGTGGTGTTTTATCACACGCCCCAAGGCTCGCCGATTATTCCCTATGACCATTTCCTTGCCCTAGAGCAAAGCGACAGTGACGAGTTGTTCATGGACGAGGCGCATTTGTCATCTCTGGGTATGCTGTATTGGGGCAAATCATCGCTGAACCCAGATGGGCTGCCAATTGGATTGACAATCGACCAAGATATTCACGGGGTCGAGCGTTTTCTAGGGATGAACTGCGCTGCCTGCCACGTTACAGAAGTAAAGGTTGGCGGCAGAACGGCCCTCATTGACGGCGGCGTTTCACATTTTGACTTTTGGTCGTTTATGCAAGAACTGGGCTTGGCGCTGAAGACCACGTCCGAAGATGACGCCAAGTTCGACCGCTTTGCGATGCGCGTTTTGAAGGATGAAGCAGACGATACATCGAAGGCGCAGCTGCGCGCGCGGCTTCGCGGTGTAGTGCGCGACCGCGAAGAATGGGCGACCCACAACACAGCCTCAGCGCCCCCAGGGCCAGGACGTGTGGATGCGCTGAATGTTATCTTGAACCAAGCTTCGGCTTATATGCTGGACCGCGATGACAATGCGCGTTTGGTCGACGCGCCCGTTAGCTATCCGTTCCTGTGGGATGCACCTTACCTTGAGTATGTTCAATACAACGGCGTAGTGCCAAACAAAGGTTCGGGCGCGCTTGCACGTAATGTGGGGCAGGTTTTGGGCGTTTTCGGTCAGGTGTCTTTGACCGAGTCGACCCTGCCTGGCGGCTATGCGTCATCTGTCCGCGTCGAGCATCTTTACGATCTTGAGCAATCGCTTGAAACTTTAAAGTCGCCCCGCTGGTCAGAACTTGCCGAAAAAGGGGCTGTTCCGGCCATTAATGCCGAACTTGCCACTGCGGGGCAGGCAATTTACGATGCCGAATGTGCAAGCTGCCATGTCGACATTGATCGCGCTGATCGCGGTGCACTTGCGTCGATCAAAGTGCCGACATTCGGGTTACCTGAAATTGGCACTGACCCTGCTGCTGCAACGGGATTTGCGGCACGTGCTGTCGCTTCCGGGCCGTTGCAGGGCCGAAAATCCGGTTATGTCGCGGGCGATGCTATGTGTGAATATGTTCACGGTAACACCGTTTTGGCGCATATCACGGTTGGTGTGATCATGCATGAACTTGGCGATACCTACGGCGATGTCATTTCGACCAGCGTTGAACTGATTGAGGATGGCCTTAGTGCGAAGGTGCGCAATGCGGCACAATGGATCAAATCCTTGTTTGGCTTTGGCGAAATTTCACCCCCTAAAGTTGAGATTTCCGACCAGCAGTTGATTGCACAAATGCAGGCACAAGGTGCAACCGCCGAAGAGATCACCGAGGCACTAAAGGTACGAAGCACCGACAAAGCCGCGCTTTACGACTTAATGGTCGAACAAGGTTTGTCCTATCATGGCAAGGATGCTGCCTGCCTAGAAACCCTGCAGACAGCACAGTATCGCGCGCGCCCCTTGAACGGGATTTGGGCGACGGGCCCCTTCTTGCACAACGGATCCGTCCCTTCCCTGATGGCGCTTTTGGGCCCCGCCGCCCAGCGCCCGACTGCCTTTGTCGTTGGTAACAGCGACTTTGATCCCGTGAATGTTGGATTTACGGAACCAGCAGATGGCTCAGGTTTTCAAATGGATACGCTGACGCCCGGCAATGCGAATACTGGCCATGAATATGGCGTTACGCTGAGCGAGGCCGACAAACTGGCCCTTTTGGAATATCTAAAATCGCTTTGAAGGCCTTTGGTCAATCTTAGGTTCGCAGTTGACCAATTGCACGGCACTAAGCATCGATACGCCTGCGTGCGTATCGATTCCACAACATGGTTCTGCCGAGTTAGGCAGGCCTAAGATTATTTGTTGCAAAGGACTGCATCAAATAATCGCTTTTTCCTGGAATGGTTCGTTGCGGGCGATGCGAGCATAACCCAGTGGCCGCATGTCTAGGCTGCGGTAGGTGCAAAGAGTGATCCATTCTGCGATGGCGCGGCCCATTGCGGGGGCTTGCTGTAAGCCGTGGCCAGAAAACCCATTCATAAACAAAAAGTTTTCGACCTCGTCATGCGGGCCGATGATGGCATTTGCATCCAGCGTATTCATATCATAGTGGCCTGCCCATTCGCGCATGACTTTTATCGATTCAAAGGCAGGAATTCTTGTGGCCAGAATCGGCCAGACATGGTCTTGCCACATCGACAAATCCATTGAAAAATCATCAAAATCCCCCGCTGGGTCGATATGTGAATGCGCCCCAGCCATATAGCTGGTTTTGGTGTCTTGGCGTACATGGACGCCTGACGGGTCTATTGTCAGGGGTAAATCGCGGGGCAGGGGCCGTTCCGCAGTAAAGACCCAAGTGTAGCGTTTGCGTGGCTCGATCGGGATGTTGATCCCTGCTAGGGCCGCCACTTGCGCCCCCCGCGCGCCACTGGAATTGATAAGATTGCCGCAGGCAACAACCTCGCCTGTGGCAAGTTTGACAGACACCACCCGGCGCCCATCTGGCGATTTGTTTATGCCCACCACTTCGTTTTCGATGTATTCGACGCCCCGTTCACGCGCTGATCGGCGCAGCCAATCGAACATTGTGTTGCCATCAAAATACCCCTCATCGACCGTGTTGATGCTGCCAAGCGTCAGATCTTCGGTTGCATAGAACGGATACTCTGCGGCGATTTCCGCCGATGTCATCAACCGCGTTGCAGCCCCCGCCGCCCGCTGCACGCGGTGCGATGCGCGCAGAACTTCGGCAAATTCGGGTGTATTAGCCAGATACATGTAGCCGTAATTTTG
>CAXNJD010000091.1:0-5708 GCA_964202545.1 Cypionkella sp. | reverse complement strand
GCTGCGCAGGCGATGTATCATTTTCTGTCGGGGTTCACTGCAAAAGCTCCTGGAACTGAGCGCGGCGTGCTAGAGCCTATTCCCACTTTTAGCACCTGCTTCGGCGCGCCATTTATGTCGCGCCGCCCAGAGGTGTATGGCAACCTGCTGCAAGAGAAAATCGCGCAGTTTGGCGCAGATTGCTGGCTGGTTAATACAGGATGGACAGGCGGGAAATTTGGCACAGGAAAGCGTATGCCGATCCAAGCCACTCGCGCACTGCTGACAGCAGCCTTGGACGGATCATTGTCTGCTGCAAAGTTCCGCCGCGATCCCAACTTTGGGTTTGAGGTGCCAGTTATGGTGCCGGGCGTTGACACGGGCCTTTTGGACCCACGCAGCACATGGGCCGATAAAGCCGCCTATGATGCGGCCGCGCAAAAACTTGTCGGCATGTTTGCCGATAATTTCGGGCAATATTTGCCCTTTATCGGGGCCGACGTGAAAGCGGCTGCAATCGGCTAGTCTTGAAATGTATCTGCGACTGTGGTCTTGCTTCGGCAGACCGCAAACGCAGGACGCGCAATGGATATCGAAAAAACACCGATTGAGGGCCTGATGATAGTGGTGCCAAAGCGGCATGGAGATGCGCGCGGTTGGTTTTCTGAAGTATATTCGCGCCCAGCCTTATCGGCGGCGGGTCTTCATTTGGATTTCGTCCAAGATAACCATTCGATGTCTGGCGCGTCTGGCACATTGCGCGGTTTGCATTACCAACGCCCTCCCTTTGCGCAGGATAAATTGGTGCGCTGTACGCGCGGGGCGATTTACGATGTGGCGGTAGATATACGGGTAGGCAGCCCCAGCTATGGCAAATGGTTCGGGGTTGAGTTAAGCGCCGAAAATGGCTTGCAACTGCTTGTGCCTATTGGATTTTTGCATGGCTTCATCACACGCAGCGAAGGGGCCGAAGTGCAATACAAAGTCACTGCTCCATATTCAGCCGAATGCGATGGCGGCGTTGCGTGGGATGATCGGGATATTGGCATCGACTGGGGCAACTCCTCGCCCGTGCTGTCGGCAAAGGATATGACTGCCCCGCGATTTTCCAACTTTCAATCGCCCTTTACCTACGGTGCCGCATGAAGATTTTGGTCACGGGCGGTATGGGGTTTATCGGCTCGGCTGTGGTGCGGCTTGCCATTGCGCGCGGGCATGAGGTGATTAATCTGGACGCGATGACCTACGCCGCCTGCGAGGAGAATGTAGCGCAGGTGGCCACGTCGAACCTTTATTCCTTTGAGCAAGCCGATATCCGCGACCGCGACCGACTGGATCAGGTTTTCGCCACCCACCGCCCTGACGGCGTGATGCATCTGGCAGCCGAAAGCCATGTCGACCGTTCCATCGACGGGCCAGATGATTTTGTGCAAACCAATATCACGGGCACTTTCAATATGCTGGAAGCCGCCCGCGCCTATTGGCAGGGCGCAGGCCGACCTGATGGGTTTCGCTTTCACCATATCTCAACCGATGAGGTTTTCGGCAGTTTGGGCGAAGTGGGAAAGTTCACCGAAGATACTCCCTATGATCCGCGCAGCCCATATTCTGCCAGCAAAGCCGCCAGCGATCATTTGGTGCGCGCTTGGGGCGAAACCTATGGGCTTCCTGTGGTTTTGACCAATTGCTCCAACAATTACGGCCCCTATCACTTTCCCGAAAAGCTAATCCCTGTGGTGATTTTGAACGCGCTGGCGGGCAAGCCTATCCCAGTTTACGGGCAAGGCAAAAATGTGCGCGATTGGCTGTATGTTGAAGATCACGCAGACGCGCTGCTGCTGGTTTTGGAAAAAGGCCCACTTGGCCGCAGCTATAACATTGGCGGCGAGAATGAGGCGCAGAACATTGAAATTGTTCAGAAAATTTGTACGCTATTGGATGAGATGGCCCCATCAGGCGCGCCTCATGCCCGCCTGATTACCTACGTAACAGACCGGCCCGGTCATGACATGCGCTATGCGATTGACCCAGCGCGTATTCGCAATGAATTGGGTTGGCGACCGTCTGTCACTTTGGACGAGGGGCTGCGCCGCACGGTGCGTTGGTATTTGGACAACGCGGTGTGGTGGAAACCGCTGCAGGCGCGCGGCGGGGTAGGGCAACGTTTGGGAACCCGCAAATGAGAGTGCTAGTCTTTGGGCAAACTGGCCAAGTGGCACGAGAATTGGCGCGGTCAGTGCCTGCAGGTGTGACAGCGCGCTTTCTGCCTCGCGATATGGCTGATCTCATGCAGCCATCGGCGTGCGCGGCCCTTGTGCAAAACTGTGATCTAGTTATCAACGCAGCAGCATGGACAGCGGTTGATCTGGCTGAAACGCATGAGGCAGACGCACATATTGTCAATGCTGTCAGTCCCGGTGCCATTGCGCGCGCTTGCGCAGCGCTTGGCGTTGCGATGACGCACATTTCCAGCGATTATGTGTTTGATGGTGCAGGGGATACGCCCTTTTCGCCCGATCACCCAACGGCACCCTTGGGGGCCTATGGGCGAAGTAAATTGGCGGGCGAAATCGGTGTGCGCGAAAGTGGCGTGCGGCATGTGATCTTGCGCACCTCTTGGGTATTTTCGGCCCATGGCAGCAATTTTCTAAAGACGATGCTGCGACTGGGCGGTGCGCGGGAAAGCGTAAATGTGGTGGCCGACCAAATTGGTGGGCCAACCCCTGCCAGCGCGATTGCTACTGCGATTTGGCAGATTGCTACGGCGCTGCAAGCGGGCCATGCTGGGGGAATTTATCATTTTGCAGGCGAGTCCGATGTGTCTTGGTCGGGGTTCGCGCGCGCGATTATGCAGGCAGCAAACCTGCCCTGCACCATCGCAGATATTCCCACATCCGCCTACCCGACCCCCGCCCAACGCCCCGCCAATTCGCGGCTTGATTGTAGCAGTTTGCTGCGCGATTTTGCGATCATTCGACCCGATTGGCGCGCGCCCCTTCCCGACCTTATCAAGGAGATAACCCTATGAACCGCAAAGGGATTATTTTGGCAGGTGGCACAGGATCACGCCTATGGCCCATTACCTTGGGGGTCTCGAAACAGCTGCTGCCTATCCATGATAAGCCGATGATCTACTACCCGCTGTCGGTATTGATGCTGGGCAGTATCCGCGAGGTGGCGATTATCACCACGCCGGAAGATCAGGCGCAATTTCAGCGTCTGCTGGGCGATGGCGCGCAATGGGGGTTGGCACTAACCTATATTATCCAACCCTCGCCTGACGGGCTGGCGCAGGCCTATCTTTTGGCGCGTGAGTTTTTAAATGGTGCGCCTTCGGTTCTCGTGCTGGGCGACAATATCTTTTTCGGCCACGGTCTTCCCGAAATGCTGGCCCAAGCGGATGCCAAGTTACAAGGCGGCACGGTGTTTGGCTATCGCGTGGCCGACCCTGAACGCTATGGCGTGGTGGATTTTGATGCCAGCGGCCAGGTGCGGGCAATTATTGAAAAGCCCGCCAACCCGCCGTCGAATTACGCTGTGACGGGCCTGTATTATCTGGATGCGCGCGCGCCAGATTTGGCAGCGCAAGTGAAGCCTTCGCCGCGCGGCGAGTTAGAGATTGCCGATCTATTGGAAATTTACCGCGCTGAGGGCAGCCTGAGCGTCGAACGCATGGGGCGCGGCTATGCTTGGCTGGATACAGGCACGCATAGCAGCCTGCTGGATGCAGGCAATTTTGTCCGAACGTTGGAAAACCGCCAAGGCCTGCAAGTGGGCTGCCCTGATGAAATTGCTTATCGTCAAGGATGGATTTCGCGTGATGATTTGGCCGCACGGGCGAAAGTCTATGCCAAGAATGATTATGGGCGCTATCTGGCCGCGATTGTGGCCGAACTTGCCTGAAAAAAGGGGGCTGTCAGCCCCCTCGTCTCTGACGCTCCTCACCCCCTGAGGATACTTTTAGAGTTAAGAAGCAGGCAGGGTCTGGGTCTTCCCTGCTCCCCAAATATCTTGGCATGAGCGCGTAGATCGAAGGGCAAAGCCCCTTTTGCGGCCTTAGGCGGGTACAGGGCGCTTTATCTTATCCGCTGCTTCCAGCACCAAAGGGCGCAGACCCGCGCCGCCCGCGTCTAGCACGGCGAACAAATGGCGGCGCATACGGGGTTCCCAAAAGTCGTTAATGTGGGAAGCGAGCAGCGCCACGCCTTCGGCATGAGGTTTGCTTTCCATGAATTTGGCGATTTGATTGGCCATATAGATCAGCTTGGCATGTGGGTTGGTGTGCGAAGTTTCAGGCGACATCGGCGGCCTCTTGGGAAATGCGGTTTGGGTGGGTAAACAGGTCAAATCGGTCGCCGCGTGCCTGTGCAATTAGGGTAATGCCCGCGCTGTCTGCCATGCGCAGGGCGGCGTCAGTCGGGGCTGATGCGGCGATCAGGATGGGCGCACCAAGTGCGGCCACCTTTTGTACCATGTCGATGGACACGCGGGATGTCAAAAGAACAGCGCCGTTTGGGGAATTTCCTGTGCGCGATATGTGCCCGACCAATTTGTCGAGCGCATTGTGCCGCCCAACATCTTCGCGCACAGCAACCATTGTATCTGTCCAAAACCCCGCGGCATGAATGGCGCGGGTGGAATCATGCATTGGTTGATGGCGAGGCAGATCAGCCATAGCTGACATCACCTGCGATGGTGTTAGTGTGAACATGCGGTCAGAAACAAGCTGCGCCATGCGCAGGGCCTCTTCTAGACTATCAATCCCGCACAGCCCGCAGCCCACTGGGCCTGCCATAGTGCGGCGCCGAGAGGAAAGGCGGGCCTCGGCCTGTGCGTCGACCCAAATTTGCAGATCAATTCCCAGTGGGGTTTCCACAATCTCGACCGATTGAATTTGATCCGTCCGCGCAATGCCTTCGCTGGTCGCGAACCCATAGGCGAAATCGACCAAATCGGCAGGGCTGGCCATCATCACCGCCTGCGTCGTGCCGTTAAACGACAGCGCCACAGCCACCTCGGCAGCCAAGGGGCGACTTGAGGGACGGGCGGGGACATCGCCCCGCCCAAAGCTGACGCGCTGTGCCGGGCGCGACGTTTGCATCATTCGGCTGCCGCGATGCGTCGTGATTGTGTTGCCTGCGCGGCATAGTCCTGTTGCCATTCGGATGGCCCATTTGACAGGCCAACCTGAACAGCCGTTACTTTATATTCAGGGCAATTGGTGGCCCAATCTGAATAATCGGTTGTAATCACATTCGCCTGCGTGTCGGGGTGGTGGAAGGTGGTATAGACAACACCCGGATTAACGCGGTCGGTGACCTTAGCGCGCAGGCTTGTCTCGCCCGAGCGCGAGGCGAGGCGAACAAAACTACCGTCCTTGATACCGCGCACTTCTGCGTCATGCGGGTGGATTTCCAAAAGGTCTTCGGTATGCCACGCCACGTTAGCGGTACGACGCGTTTGCGCGCCGACGTTATATTGCGACAAGATACGCCCTGTCGTCAGCAGCAGCGGAAAGCGGGGACCGGTGCGTTCATCAGTTGCCACATATTCGGTATTGATGAATTTGCCCTTGCCGCGGACAAACCCGTCTACGTGCATCAGCGGTGTGCCTTTTGGGGCCGCCTCATTACAGGGCCATTGCACAGAACCGAGCTCCTCTAGCCGCGCATAGTTCACACCCGCAAAGCTGGGGGTGGTCATGGCGATCTCGTCCATAATCTGGGACG
>CAXNJD010000090.1:0-5751 GCA_964202545.1 Cypionkella sp. | reverse complement strand
GGTGTGATTTCCAAAATAACGGCAAGACGCGTGCCAACCGCTGCAGTGCTTACATCCACAGGCGTACCATCCAGCGTGAAATAGCTGCGGGTTATGGCATAACCTGCGCCGCCTGCCGCCTCTGCCCCGGTGGGTGTTCCGATGGTGGTCACCGTCAGGCTGGTATCTGCGCCATTGTTCTTGATCAGCATCGGCGCGGCCATGGCATCTGTCAGTTGGATTGCAGGGCCAGTTACGGGCGCGCCGTTTACAGTGATGTCACTGGCCGTGCCCGCCTCATTCATCGCGGCGGCGGCAAGCAGTGTCCAAACCTGTTCTTGCGTTGACAGTGGGCGCGGGGCGGCGATGGCGGCCAGCAGTTTTTGCGTATCGACAACTTGGCTTTTCGCCTCGGTCGCAAGCGCCAAAACAACCGCCGCATCGCGCAGGTTAGTGCCGTAATCGGCGCGCCAAATCTGTTCGGTTTCGGTAGTGCCCAGCGCGTCCACAGCGGCGGCGGCGCGGGCAAACATGGCATCCGCGCGCTGCTGATCGCCATAGCTGGCCAGCGCCGCACCCAGTTGTGCCTGCGCAGCAGGTGTGGCAAACGCATCGCCCTTTACATCAGCGTAATAGCGCAGATCGCCAATCGCCGCGGCGCCTTCACGCGCCAAAACCATCAGCGCATAAGCCAGACCTTCGCCGCCATAATCGAAATCGGGGAAATAGTTGACTTGGTTGCGCAGGTTGTCCAGCGCCATGCGAAAGGCTTGGTCAGGCACGTCAAACCCGCGCGCGCGGGCGCGGCCCAAAAAGTCGGTGATATAGGCATCCAGCCACATATCGCCGCCGCCCCCAACCTGCCACAGGCCAAAGGCCCCATTGGAATTTTGCGTCACTAACACGGCATTTAGTGCCTCATTTATCCGCGCGGGCAGGTCTTCGGGCGTGGTCACACCCAGCCCTGTGGTGAGATCAGACAGATACAACAGCGGCATCGCTTTGGATGTAACCTGTTCGGTGCAGCCATAGGGATAGCCATCCAGCGCCTGCATGATACCCGCCGCATTCAGCCGCGCTATTGGCCCTGCGGTCAGCGTGGCCTTGGCCGTGCCAGCCATTAGCCCATCAAACAGGGCGGCATCTGCGGTAAACTCGGCCCCAGCGGCCAGATCAAAGCGCGAGGTACGCACAATAGGCGCATCGTTGATTTGTACAGGCAGGGTCAGGGTTTTTTGCATTGTCTTGCCATCAGGCGCGGTCAGCGCCACGGTAATGGTCTGATTGCCCAGCGCATCTGCCATAATCGGCACTTCGATGCGTGCCGTTTCCTTTTCTGCCAGATTAACAGATGCAGGCACATCGCCCAGCGCCGCGCCCGTGGCGGTGACAGTCAGCGCCATTTGCCCTGTGGGGCCAGTGGCATGAGTGATGTCGAGTGTTAGGCGCGACGTATCGCCCAGCGCCATAAATCGCGGCAGGCTGGCGGAAACTACCACAGGATCGCGCAACAGCACATCGGCGCTGGCCTGCCCCACGGCGGTTTTTGACCACGCAATCGCCATAACCTTCACCGTGCCGTTAAAGGCGGGCAGGATAAAGGACGTGCGGGCATAGCCATCTTCCCCAACAGCCACGGGGCCTGTGAAATAGGCAACCAGTTCTTCTGTGGGCGGGGGGGCTTGCAGGCGCGCGTTTGCCCCCGCATCGCCGCCAGAGCGTACAGTGCCCATTGTGCCATTTAGACCATCAATCAGGCGGCCATAAATATCACGAATACCCACGCCCAATTTGCGCTGGCCAAAATAGTGATCCATCGGGTCAGGCGGGGTAAACCCTGTCAGGTTCAAAATGCCTTGATCCACGGCGGCGATGGTGACATAGGCGGTTTCCCCAGCTGCAATTCCATCGACCTTAACCGCCACATCCAGCGGGCCGCGCGGCGCAGCCTCGGCTGCGGTTTCAATGCTTGCGACCAGCGCGCGCTGGGCAGGGTCAATACTGGCATGCGCCACGCCCAATGCGCGGGCAGAGTTGCGGCCAGCGGCGCTGTCCATTCCGCGCAGGGCGGACGCGGTTACATAAACCCCCGTGCCCCAATCATCAGTAACGGGCAGATCAACGGTATTCTCGCCCGCCTTTACTGCCACGGCCTGCATCGCAATCAGGCGGTTTGACAAAACTTGCACCAGCGCCACCCCATCTGCGCGCGCAACCATGCGCAACTTGGCCGTATCGCCCGCGCGATAGCTTGGCGCATCCAGCGCCATTTCCAGCATATCTGGCGTTGCCGCCGTATCGGCCCCGCCGAACCAACCCGCTGAAAACAAGGTCGATGCCGCCGTGCCATCGGGCGCAGTTAGCGCAAGCTCAAACTCGCCCCATGTGACGGGAATTGCAATTTCGGTGGCCGCGCTGCCCGTTTGCACCACACCTTCAGCAATTTTGCTGCGCGTTGTCACAGGTTCCCAATACCAATTGCCGCTGTTTTGGTACCATTGGTAATCAGTTTCCATTTTGGTGGCTGTCCAAGCCAAATCGCGCGTAGCCGCTGCGCCATTCACGTCCAGCGCAATCAGGGCAAAGCGCGCCTCGCCGCCTTCAGACGCTGCGCCATCAAACAGGGCTTTGATGCCAATCGTCGGTGCCGAGGGGGCCAAGATCTTGGTCACCTTACGCTCCACAGGGCGGGCAGAGCCATCGGCAATGCGCAGCGTTGCCTCCATCTGCAACGGCTTGCCCAGATTATCCACTTGCGGCAGGGCAAGGGCAATGGTTGCCAGACCATCCGCATCAGTGCGGCTGCCTGAAATCGTCTCTAACCCGGTGGAAAAGGCGGCATCATGGCGGCCAAAGGTAAAGCCCTGCCAATCAGGCAAGCCATCGGCCAAAGAAAGGCCCACTTCGCCCTCAATCGCCAAATCGCTGGCAGGCGCGCCGAACAAATACTGCGCCTCCAGCGACAGTTGCGGCATATCGCCAAGACGGATCGGCGCATCTGGCAGGCTTAGCGTAAAATCAATCCGTTCAGGCAGAAAATCTTCCACCAAAAAGGTTTTGCGCGCCAATGCGGGCGCGTCGGTATCGGCGAACATCTCTATCTTCCATTGGCCGCGCGGGGCGCTGCCTGCCACGGGCAGCGAGAATACATGCCCGCCTGCACCAAAATCAGACACCACCGCGCGCGAATATTCCACGCCGTCAGGGCGCGATAGAACCGCCGTCAGTGGAAGCCCCTCAACACCAGACATGGCAGAATCGCGCGCCAAGGCGGTAACATAAACCGTTTCGCCCGCGCGATATGCCCCGCGATCTGTCGCCATGAAAACATCTACGGGCGGGGCAGCAGCGCGGCCCGCAACCCCGCGATCAGACAAATCAAATTCGGCATCTTTCAGTGACAAAAACGCCATATCTGCATCGCCCATGCGGGCGACAATCAACGCAGGGGCAGCAGCGCCCAGGCCTGTTGTTAGGGCGGCGTCAAAGCGCGTGTAGCCTTGATCGTCTGCCTTAGCAGTGGCCAGCACTTCGTTGGCCTCTGATATCAGTTGCACATCTGCCCCCGCCAGCGCCGATGCATCGCCAAGGCTGCGGGCAAACACATGCAAGCCGTCCACGCCGCTCAGGGTGGTCAGGCCAATGTCAGACACCACAAACCATTGCCAAGCAGATGGCACGGCATAGGGATCTACCCCCGGAACTGTGGCGCGCAGGGCGTAAATGCCTGCGCTTTGCCCTGCCAGAGCATCCGCCAGCGGAAGGCGGGTGGTCACATCTTGGTTCACCTCTTGCGTGACATCCGCCGTGCCCGACCACATCTTTGTGCCGATTTGCGCGGTGAAATCAAATTCCTGATATTGTGCCATCGGGGCCGAAAGGAACCCGTTTTGCAAAGCGCGCATAAGGTTGCGGTCGGTCACGCGGTACAGTTCAAGGCCCAGCGTTTGGGTGTTGACCGTTTGCACAGGCAGTGCCGCATCACCGCCCTTGGGCAGCACATAACCGCGCCCTGCAAACCGCACACCAGGGCTGCGGTCACGCACGTAAGACATAATATCCACCGATGTTGGCAAAACCTGCCCATCCTTGGCGGGCAACCCCTCGCGAAAGGTCAAGCTATAGCGCTGGCCATGCTGCAAACCTTCGGCGCAAATCTGGGTATAGCCATCGGATGTAATGGTGATCGCGGTATCTGGCGCAGAAACATAAGGGGTGAAATCGGTGATTTTCGGATCTAACGTATCGGAAAACACCGCGCAAATACGCGGGCGGGCAAGGTCTGATTGTACCAGCGTATCGACAATACGGAACCCGTATTGCGCGGCGGCAGATCCCAAATACTGCGCCGTATCATCACGCCGCTGCATACTTTGGGCAAGGCGCAGGGCCTTGACCGTATCGGTGCCACGTTCCAGCCGCTCTAACGCTTGGCCCAATGTGACCAAAATAGTATGTTGCAGGGCAGGATCGCTGGCGCGCAGATAGGCGTTCATCGCCGCGTAGTGCGCGCGCTCGATATAGGCGCGTTGCTGATCGCCCACGCTATCGGCAGCGGCCAGCAAAAGGCGCGCATATTCGGCCCAATCGGTTGCGCTACCTGTGACATTCAACGCCGAGCCTTGGTATTCGCTGGCCAGCACCAGATCGCCGTTTGCCTCACTCTCGCCCGCGGCAGAGGTTAACTCATCGCTAGAATTGCCGTAGGCAATGTGCAGCGCCGCAAGCCCTGCCGCCTGTTCGGTTGCATAGGGAAATTCCCAATCATAGATAAAATCCAGCTCTGCGCGCCGCGCGCGCGCGGTGTCATTTACCCCCGCATCGGCCAAGATAACGCGGCCCGAAATGGCCCCAATAAATTCAGCGCTTTCATAGCCGCCTGCCTTTGGAAAGCAGGAATTGTTACGGGTGTTAAAGGTAAACGCCTCGCAGGCCGTATTGGCAAGGCAGGCGCGCTGGCAGGCATCTAAGGTGGTGTCAAAGATGCTGGCAATGTCGCCGCCCGCATAATCGCTGTCTTGCTGCAAAACCATTCGCTTTGATGGAACCAAATCCTGCGCAATCGCCGCGCTGGGCAGCGCCAGCGCCAAGACAATGGCGAAAGGTTTCATCAATTTCTGCGGGTTCATGGCGTGGCCTTTCAAATCGACTCGCAACGCTGTGCTGCGCGGTTTGGCCGTACTCTGGCAAGGCTTCGGTCATATGGCAATCAAAAGGAGTGGGGAAATTTGGGCGGGTTAAGCCTCTGTTCACTTTGGTGCGGCTAGGGTGAGGCGAATCGCAGGAAAAACCTGCACTTGGCCAGAATGGACACAAAATGGATTTTGCAGAAAGGCTAGCTCAGGAAAGGCGTGCGCGCCTTGCAGCCCAGCGCCTGCTAGATCAGAAAAGCCGCGAATTGTTCGCAGCCAATGAAAAGCTGTCGCTGCACGCGCGGTCGCTGTCAGACCAAATTGTGCAGCAGCGCCACGTGGTCAATTCCGCCTTGTCCGAGGCGGAAACGCAAAAAGGCCAAGCAGGCCGTTTTGTCGAAGATTTAGATCGCGCCCATACCGCCGCAGTCATGGCCGAACGCCGGTTGTGGGATTCGATCAACACCATTGATGATGGCTTTGCGGTGTATGATGCGCAGCAGCGGTTGGTTGCGGCCAACCGCGTTTATCTGGACATGTTTTACCAAGCCAGCATTGCCCCTGGCATTACCTATTCTCAGGTGCTGGCCCTTGCTGCGACCCAAGGGCGGATCGATTTGGGCGGCGAGCATCCCGATGA
>CAXNJD010000089.1:0-5755 GCA_964202545.1 Cypionkella sp. | reverse complement strand
TATCGTTGATCTTGGGGCAAACGTTGTCGACCAAATCCTGAACTGGGGCACCATTCGCCGCGCTGGCCAGATGTTGGCATCGCGGGCCGCACCACAGATCGACGTTTTCTTGGTGTGTAAAGCAGAGCGCCGCGCAATTGACGATATGTCTGATCTAATTACGCGCTTTGGCAACCACGAAAGCCTGCCAGTTCGCAAAATTTTCGTCGTTTTGAACGAATCTGCAGGATCGTTTGATGGCTTGGACATTCGCAAAAGCGTGATCAAGGCACCAGTCAAGGCCGACGTCGACTTTATCCCTTTGCCACGCTGCAACTCGGAACTTTGGTTGCCGATGGAACAGCGCTATATGTCGGTTAAAAGTGCACTAGAGCTGGGCGAAGCAAAAACCGCCGAAGCACTTGGTGTGGATATGTGGAGCGTATTTTCAGGGATCGACGATCTGAAATCTTGGTATGACGCGCTGAAAGTTGAATTTAGACGCGTGGATGCGATCTGATATAGGCAAAGACCGCGCCACGTTCATCCAATGTGGCGCATTCAAAAAGCAACAACGTAACTGTTTTAGTCAGAAAATATTGTGCAAATAAAGATTTCTGCAGGGGGCGGCTGCCACTATGCGCGTTATATGGTACAGATATATGGAGGCCATTAATTTCCCATCGTATGACCCCGACGCAAAATGTGATTTTGCGAAGGACTTTTTGCATTTTGTACCAAGGAACCTAAAATTGGTTCCCGCAATAGAGGGGCGAGCATAAATGTCGAAAATCGATGTCGAAGATATGACACTTGCCAGATGGATTATTCTGGTTGGCCAGAATGGTATTTCGCTGCTTGAAAAGGGCCGCAACGACAGGTTTGACGCGATCGTAGATTATCGATGGGGGCCGATGAACGCAACCGCGCTGATCCACAAACTGATGTCCTATGTTCCCACAGCCGAAGTCTGTGATGTGGTTTTGGATGATCATGTCACGCGCGTTTCGTATTCGGATCCAGGGATCGTCCTGTCCAGTTCCAGTGTGACAGAGGATTTTGGCCGCGTTGCCGTACATTTCTTTGACATTCTGAAACACCGCGCCTGCCGATTAGAAAGCGAAAGATCCGATCTTGAAGAATTGGTCGAAGCTTTTTCGCCGTTCTTCACGCGGATCAGGCGGTTTGTTCTGCGCAGCCCAACACAGGATTTTCGCTATATCGTTTCGGTCGATACTGCGGTGGTCATCAAAAAACCCTACGCTTGGTTTGGCGAGATCAGAGCAGCCTTGTCCACGGTTTTGATTAGCCGACCGCTAGCGGGCATGAATCTGAAAGATCGCGATGCGGCCCAATGGGTTGAAACACCCGTGCAAGCGGCGGCCCCAGTGTCGCCCGTCGCTGTGCCGCCGGTCGTGGCCCCCGTGCCGCGCGTGGTTGCCCCTGCGCCGCGCGTGGTTGCCGCGCCCACCAAGGATATCGCGCCCGCTCAAAGCAGCCCGATAAAGGCACCAATTGCACAAACGCGCCCAATCGCTGCTCCTACTCCTACTCCTACTCCTGAACCATCGACATCATCGCGCAGCAGCAAGGGCAAATTGACCTTTATCTTTTCCGCCAGTGACGACCCCGTGATCGCCCTTTTGGCGGCTGGTGTTGTCTGGTCACTGCCACAGGAGAAAGATCAGGCAGCCCCAATCACTGTCACCGAAATCGGCGTGTATCGCAAAAAGCTAAGCAGTCCATTTCGCAAACTTGTTGGCGTAAGCGCGCATCAAGAAACCGAAACCCTGCCGATGCCAGCCGACAGGCTGGAGCGTTTGATCCAAGACATTGCGGCTTATGCAGACCAGCCAGGTGATCATGTTCTGTTTTTTGGGTATGAAATGTTATCGACCGATTTGCTGATCCATATCAGCCGCTTTTTGCAAGACGCTGCGGTGAGATATCAGATCATCGTTTGCAACGATTCGGCCTCGCGAACGCCGCAATTGATGGGTTTTGAAACAGTGTTTGATGGCCTTGCGCGCAAATCTTGGATCTATCTTGAAGGCCCAGATGTGCGTCGGGCCCCTTTACGAACCCATTTGCCGCATTGGAAAACCTACAAAACTCGGCGTTTGGACGACGCGATTTTGAAAAAGATCATGGAAGGTGAGTTTCGCGTTGTTGAGAAGTTTAGGCCGACCAAAACCAATCTGTCCAACGCGCAGGCCAGCGCATTTGCGTATTGGTTGGCAGAATTCGCGGCATCTATCGCGGACAGTTAAGCGCGTATTGGTTCCGCATTCTTGGGCCCCTACGGCTCGTTTTCGCTGCCAGCGGCCCTGTTCGCCTTGATCACGCCGCGCGTTTTCTTTTCCTGCAATCTGCGCAACTGACTGCCATAAGTGGGCTTGGTTGCAACGCGGCGTTTGGGGGCGATTAGGGCCTGTTGGATAAGATCTACCAGCCTGTCGCGGGCAATCTCGCGGTTGCGGGCTTGGCTGCGGGTTTCGTCCACTTGCAGCACAATCGCGCCTTCCAATGTCCAACGCCGCCCTGCCAATTTCTTAAGCCGCGCCTTGACTGATGCCGCCAGCGCGGGGGAACGTTCTGCTTCAAACCGCAATTCAACGGCGGTAGAAACCTTGTTCACATTCTGCCCACCCGGCCCAGAGGCGCGCATGAAGCTTTCGCTCAGCTCCCAGTCGGCAATGGAAATGGTATCATTGATGCGCAGCATGCCCGCAAGATAACCCTGCCGCACAAAAGAAGAAAGGGTCACCGTTGGGCGACCCTTTCCGAGATCTTAGGAGATGGGGAGGTTAGGTTCCTGCCCAATCTGCGACACGTTTATCTAAGAGGTTGCCCTTAGAAAACACACCCCACGACTGTCCCAACACCACTCTCCAATATCACTCTAGACACTGGATCACCTCCTTTCAAAATGGTTGCCGATAAAGGTAAGGTGACACAGATTTTGTGTTTGTCAAAAGTTTTTACGCAACATTTGTCACATATTTTGCAATCACCAGTCGAAATGGCAAAAGCGCACACAGATCGACCAAGATTTTGACTGCAAAATCAGCCACGGCCAGCGACACCCACAGCGGCACGGCGGGCCCGATGCCCAAAAGTGGCACCGCATCCAGCGCCCAAGCCACATCGGTGGCAGGCGATACCCAGATAAAGGCAGCCGAAAAGGCCAAGGTAAAGAAAACGGCCGTATCCAAGGCACTGCCGAAGAACGTAGAAATCAGCGGCGCGCGCCACCACGCGGCGCCTCGCAGGCGGTTAAATATGGCAATGTCCAAAAACTGGCCAAGAAAAAACGCCGTCGCGCTGGCAATGGCCACGCGGATGGTGACCAGTGGGCCAAATTCGCCTGATATTTGCGTGCCAATCGCGCTGGCGATCAGCCCCACAACAAGGCCCACCAGCACCACGCGCCGCGCTGCCTGCGGGCCAAAAAATCGGTTGACCAAATCGGTCACCAAAAACGCCAGAGGATAGCTGAACGCCCCCCATGTCAGCCATTGGCCGATGGGAAATTGCACCAGAATGTTAGATGCCAAAACGATTGAAGCCATGGCGGTGGCGCCAAGTGTGATATGTTTCATGATGTTTTCCGTTTTTTCAAGGTTGCGGAGACTTGTGCCCAATGGGCGAAGGTAAGACCTTGGCCATTAGGTCAAGCCTTGGGCGCGGTCAATCGGGCAGGGTGTACTCCACAATGCCAGCAGACAAAAACGGCAAGAAATTATTGTCCGCCACCATGCTGGCGCGCAAGTTTCCCGCGCCGTCACGCCAAACGGACAGGCCTTCCAGATTATCATGCAGACCAATCGCGCTTTCAAACAGCACCTCAATTGGCCCAAGCGCGTCTTTGCCAACTGTGGTGCGGATCAGTTTCGATGAAAACCCCAAAAGCCCGTGAAACTGACGCAGCAAAACATACAACCGCCCATCTGGCCCGAAATCAGCAGAAACGGGCATAAACCCATCTGTTCGCGGCAATGACACAGCAGTGTCCCACACACCCGACCGCAGGCGATATACTGGAAAAGGCCGATCAACCGCACCCGAACGTTCGGGCATCGTATACAGCGTGCCATCGCTGTCTATCGCCAGCGCCTCTAGCGCGGAATTTGCCTGCAAACTTGGAAAATCAGGGTGGACTTCCAAATTTTCGGCAGGCCCATCCAGCCGCGCATAGCGCAGCAGGCGCGCGACACCTTCAAAGGAAATATAGGCAACCCCGTCTGCCCCAATCGCCAAACCTTCGCTATCGTTGCGGCCCGCACTTAGCGGCGCATCACCTAAGGCCTTTAGCCGCGAAAACGGGGCGAGGGATACGCCGGTAATCACGCCCGCCGAATTTCGCGCAATTGTGCCGGTTGTATATGACCCCTGATCTGAAAGCAGGGTCAACCGCGCGCCATCATTGGACAGGTCAATCGCCGACAGCCCGCCAAACAGCGGGTCATCTGAGGTGAGTTCATATGCCGCCACAAACCCCGCTGGAGGTTTTGGCGCAGCGCTGCCTTGCAGGCCAAGCGCTGCAAAAGCTGCCACTAAGGCGCTGAAAGAACGTCGCGACATTGTTTGGGTAAATCTGATTGAATAAATGTTTTTGCGGATTTTTCAGGCTCTTCTTGCTTTTTGGGGGGCTTGGGTTTTTTCGTGGGCTGTGGCGGGTTCAAATAATCTGTCACCCACCACATCAGTGTATCATCACAGCCATTGCCACCTTTTGATAGGGTGGCAACGGTTGGTTTTTGCGTATCGCACAGTCTGGCCCCTGCTGGGCATTTCAGGCGCACGTGAAAATGCGTATCATGGCCCGCCACGGGGCGAATTTTTTGAAGCCATGCGGTATCGGCATCACGCGCTGTTTTGCACATTTCAATCTTTACGGCGGCGGCCACAAAGATGCGGTCTACTCGTTTGTCCGATGCAGCAGCGCGCAACAGCGCGTGGTGCGCGCGCGTCCAATTCTCGGTGACCGACCGCTGGTCTGCTGACCGCACAGGAATGGATGAGATATCCTCGCGCTGCTGGCGTGTCAGGTTCAACGAACGGGGCGGCAGCATCCAGATATCGGCATCTAGCCCAATTTGGTGGCTGGCGTGGCCCGATGTCATCGGCCCACCACGTGGCTGGCCAATATCCCCAATGTAAAGACCTGCCCAACCCACCTGCGTGGCGGCAACCGACAAGTCTTTCAGATAATCAATCATCACCGGCTGGCCGAAATTGCGATTGCGCGACAGGCGCATCGCCTGCCATGTGGGCCCGCTTTCAGCCAGTTCCACCAGCCCTGCCGCGCAGCCGCGCGCATAGGTGCCAATGGGCATAGCGTCTTGTTGGCTGGGGGTTTTCGCCGCGCCAAATAATTCACGCGCAAGCGGTTCGGACAAGCTAGGCGCGGGGATAATCAGCAGCAGCCCCGCAACGATCTTTGCAATCATGCCATTTCCCCCCTTGGGCGAACCCAGATCAGCAGAACCAACCCCAAAATGAACAACAGCACAACTGGCGAGATGCCGATCCGCGCCGATCCGCTTATTTGTGTGACAATCGCAATCAGCAGGGGCGAAATGAAAGACGCCACTTTGCCTGAAAGGGCGAACATGCCAAAGGCTTCGGTGGCGCGTTCGGGCGTGGTGTGACGCACCAGCATGGTGCGGCTGGCCGCCTGCAATGGCCCCCCCGCCCCGCCAATCAGCGCGCCGCAGATGTAGAAGATTATATCGGCGGTGCTGCCTGCCTCGTCCAGCGGAATGCCATATAG
>CAXNJD010000088.1:0-5765 GCA_964202545.1 Cypionkella sp. | reverse complement strand
TTGCACGTTCATCAACCCCACAACATTCAGCGCTCGGGCCATCGCCACAGTCTGCGCCTTCATCTCGTCAATCAAGGGGTGACTGAGCGAATGTGGCGGAAGGCAGCAGGCGCTGTCCCCCGAATGAACACCCGCCTCTTCGATATGCTCCATTATTCCTGCGACATGGACGTTTGTCCCATCAGACAGGGCATCCACATCAACCTCAATCGCGCCAGACAGATAGCTGTCCAGCAGCACAGGGCTGTCACCTGACACTTGCACGGCGGTGGTGATATAGCGTTCCAACTGCGCATCATCACGGATGATTTCCATCGCGCGCCCGCCCAGAACAAAGCTTGGACGAATGACCAGCGGATAGCCAACGTCTTGTGCCACCTTGAACGCCTCATCGCGCGAACGCGCCGTGCCATTATGCGGCTGCTTTAGGTTCAGCTTATGCAACAGCCCTTGGAACCGCTCGCGGTCTTCGGCAAGGTCAATTGCATCGGGGGAGGTGCCCAGAATTGGGATGCCTTCGGCATGCAGGGCGTTAGCCAATTTCAACGGGGTTTGCCCGCCGAACTGCACGATGACCCCGTGCAAAGTGCCGTTTTCCTGCTCCACCCGCAGGATTTCCAGCACATGTTCCAGCGTTAAAGGTTCAAAATAAAGCCGGTCGGACGTGTCATAATCCGTCGATACGGTTTCGGGGTTGCAATTGACCATAATCGTCTCGTAACCCGCATCGGTCAGCGCATAGCAGGCGTGGCAGCAGCAATAATCAAACTCGATCCCTTGCCCAATGCGGTTGGGGCCACCGCCAAGGATGACAACCTTTTTGGCATTGGACGGGCGGCTTTCACATTCAACATCGCCCATCGCGGGCGCTTCATAGGTGGAATACATATAGGGGGTCTGCGCCTCGAATTCGGCGGCGCAGGTGTCGATACGCTTGAACGCGGCCACAACGCCAAGGTTGCGGCGGGCGCGGCGCACTTGCCCTTCATCGCGGCCCGTCAGATGCGCAAGGCGGGCATCGGTAAAGCCCATCATCTTTAGCGCGCGCAGGCCAGTTGCATCCACGGGCAAACCGTCTTTGCGCACTTCGGCCTCAGTATCGATAATCTCGCGGATGCGCGATAGGAACCAAGGATCAAAGGATGTGATGCGGTTAATCTCGTCATCTGACAGCCCGTGGCGCATGGCCTGAGCGATTACGCGCAAACGGTCTGGGGTCTGCTTGGACAACGCCGCCGTGATCGCGCTGCGGTCTGGCGCGCCCGGAATGGCGATTTCGTCAAAACCCGACAGGCCCGTTTCCAAACTGGCCAGCGCCTTTTGCATCGACTCGTGGATGGTACGGCCAATCGCCATCACTTCGCCCACCGATTTCATCGCGGTGGTCAGGTTGTTGTCAGACCCGGGGAATTTTTCAAACGCAAATCGCGGAATTTTGGTGACTATATAATCGATGCTTGGCTCAAAGCTGGCAGGGGTGACGCGGGTGATGTCATTGTCCAACTCGTCCAGCGTGTATCCCACGGCCAGTTTCGCGGCGACCTTGGCAATGGGGAAACCTGTGGCTTTGGATGCCAGCGCGGAAGAGCGTGACACGCGCGGGTTCATCTCGATCACCACCATGCGCCCATCGGCAGGGTTGATCGCCCATTGCACGTTGCTGCCGCCCGTTTCCACCCCAATCTCGCGCAAAACGGCAATGCTGCCGTTGCGCATAATCTGGTATTCCTTATCGGTCAGCGTCAGGGCAGGGGCCACGGTGATGGAATCGCCCGTATGCACGCCCATCGGGTCGATGTTTTCAATCGCGCAGATAATGATCGCGTTGTCAGCAGTGTCGCGCACCACCTCCATCTCGAACTCTTTCCAGCCCAGCAGAGATTCGTCGACCAAAATTTGTGCAACGGGACTGGCCTCCAGCCCTGAACGGCATATCGCCTCGTAATCATCGCGGTTATAGGCCACACCACCCCCCGTGCCGCCAAGAGTAAAGGCGGGGCGGATGATGGCGGGCAGACCTACATATTCAATCGCCGCCAGCGCCTCGCGCACGCCTGAAGCAATGTCATATTTGCCCGTTGGCAGTTTTGGGGCTGCAATGATCGTGGCCTTGGGGTTTTCCAGCCCGATCCTGTCCATCGCTTCGCGGAACAGCTTGCGGTCTTCGGCCATTTCAATCGCTTCGCGCTTGGCCCCGATTAATTCAACATTGAACTTTTCCAAAACGCCCATATCGGCCAGCGCCAGCGCCGTGTTCAGCCCCGTCTGCCCGCCCATCGTGGGCAGCAGCGCATCGGGGCGTTCTTTTTCGATGATTTTGGCCACAACTTCGGGGGTAATGGGTTCGATATAGGTGGCGTCCGCAAGGGCGGGGTCAGTCATAATCGTCGCTGGGTTCGAGTTGACCAAGATCACCCGATACCCTTCTTCGCGCAGCGCCTTGCAGGCCTGTGCGCCTGAATAGTCAAATTCGCAGGCTTGGCCAATGATGATGGGGCCCGCGCCGATGATCATGATAGATTTGATATCGGTTCTTTTTGGCATGGCCAGCCCCCTGATGCACAAACTTCGCGGGTTATAGCCGCGATGCGGCGGGGCGCAAGGGGGGATATGGGACGGCGGCGGTTTGGCGGCGAAAGGGGGAGGGTTTTGCACCCTCCCCCTCGGCGCTGCGCGCCTCACCCCCTCCCGCAGGATACTTAGGAAAAAGAGAAGTGGGGGGTTGTCGTGGACGCGCAAGTAAATGTATCAATTTTATTGAATGTATGGAGCCTGCGATGAGCGAAGCTGTTCGGATTTCTTGTGCGACCTGCGGGCAGGCCAACCGCGTGGCGATGGCAAAGTTGGGCGATCATCCCAAATGCGGGGCCTGCGGCGATGGATTGATGACACTGGCCGAGTTTGATTTGGCCGCGCATGACAAGGCGACAAAACGCGATGATGTGCCTGTGATCGTGGATTATTGGGCCCCGTGGTGCGGGCCGTGCCGCATGATGGCCCCAGACTATGCTAAGGCGGCAAAATTATTGTCGGGTCGCGTGCGTTTTGGCAAGATCAACACCGAAGATTTCCCCGATATATCGCAGCGCCTCAACATTCGGGGCATCCCGCTTTTGATCTTGTGGAAAGGCGGGCGCGAGGTGGCACGGCTTGCGGGGGCGCGGCCTGCGGTCGATATAGAGGCTTTTGTGCGCAGCCATATGCCGTAAGGAAGTAGGGCCGCAGGTTTCCCAGCGGCCCCGTTTTTGATTTAGGTTAGGCTTACGCCTCGCCCACAGCCTTTTCGGCGGCGGCAATCGCTGCCTTGCGGTCTTTGACGGCATCACCAACTGGTGGCCCTTGAAAGCGGCGGTTTTCTACTGCAAACCAAACCACCATTGCCAGCGCAATAAATCCAAGGATCACGTACAAAACACGCTCATTCGGCGGTGCGACAGCGATGAACAAGATCACGGCCATGCCAACAATCGCAAGCACGGTGACCAGTTTGTAAACACCTGCCGACATCGCCCATGGCCCAGCATTTGGCCATTTGCTGGTGCCATAAGCGAACAGGCCAGCAACCAGCGGAATGGTGAATGACAAGAACAGGAACACCAGTGTCGAGTTCACCACGATCACATAAATCGAGGTTCCATCCAGCTTGATCGACAGGGCAAGCAGCACATACAGGATGCATAGCACAGCCGATGTCCAAATTGCCGCAACAGGTGTGCGGTATTTGGGCGATACGGTGGCCAGCGCTTTGGAAGCGCCCGGTACACCATCATCACGCGAGAACGCAAACAGCATGCGACTGGCCGAGGTGACTGTTGCCAAACCGCAGAGCAATTGCGCAATGAAAATGCCCAAATACAGAACAGTCTTCAGGCCAGCTGGCATGATGGCGTCCATCGTGCCAAAGAACATGCCCCAGCCTTGGCCAGCGGCTACTGCCAAATCAGGAATGGCCAATGTGATCGCGCAGATCATGACCCAGCCCACCAGCGACGACCAGAACACCGCCGAAACGATACCCTTGGGCACCGAAGTGGCCGCGTTTTTGGTTTCTTCGGATGTGTGCGCCGATGCGTCATAACCCGTGATCGTGTAAACGGGCAGCAGCAGGCACAGCAGGAACAGATAGCCCATATTGTCCGATGCAGGGAACACGCCGCCGCCTGCATCACCCGAGAAGTTGGTGAAGGTCCACAAGCGCGAGATGTCAATTGCAGGGGCGAAGTACAGGCACGCCAATACCAAAACCGCAGTGGTTGCGAAAATCAGATAGCCCGACACATCGGTTAGCATCGTGGTCACTTTGATGCCTAGGTGGTTGAACAGCGCCTGAATGGCGGTAATAACCGCCACGAACACCACAACCTGCATGTCAGTGCCAGTAAAGCCAAACATGCCGCCAAAGGTGCCCGCAAAGAAATAGGCGGTGCCGATGTTAATCGCGCCCAAAACTGTGATCAGGCCCAAAAGGTTCAGCCAAGCGGTCAGCCAGCCCCAGAAACGACCCCCAAGGATGGAAGCCCAGTGATAAAGCCCGCCCGCAGTTGGAAAGGCCGATGCGATTTGCGCCATAGCCAGCGCGAACATACCCGACAAAAGGCAGCCCACAATCCAGCCAATCCCAGCGCCCGCGCCGCCCACCGAACTGATGGCCTGCGCGAAGGAATTGATCCCACCCGACAAAATACAAATGATCGAGAACGAAATGGCAAAGTTGGAAAACTTTGACATTGAACGCGAAAGTTCTTGGGCATAGCCCATACCGTGCAGGACTTTGATATCCTCCTGCCGATCCTTATCTGAATAATCATCCGCAGCCATACTTATTCCCTCCAGCCCTTTGGGCCTAAGTTTCATTATTGATTTCGATGTCGGCGGTGGCTTTAGCCTCGCCTAGCAATAGCTAAAACTTTAAAAATGCGTCTGGCAAGCATTCTTTGGCTTTTGGTTCGCATTTTCACGGATAGGTTGACGTGCCTGAGCATGGCAAAGTGCTAGCGGGGCCGCTTGCGTAAAATTTGCGCGGGTGGGCGTTGTGGCACTGGCCCTTGCGCGGGGCATGACCTAGTTTGCTGGGTATGGAGATTTGCCTGTGATATTGCTTGAAGATGGCCCATCGGGCGTACCTGCACTGTTCGAATGCCCTTTGCGGCGCGTTGTGGCCTATGAATTGGCCGACGTGCCCGCGGCCTTGGCTCATTTAGACCGCGCGCGAGCAGATGGAGCCTATGTCGCGGGGTATTTTGCCTATGAGGCGGGATTTGCGTTCGAGCCGCGATTGTTTGACATGGCAGGGGATTTGGGCGGGCGGCCCTTATTGGCCTTTGGCATTTATGATGGGCCAAAGGATGCGGCCTCTACTCTGATGTGCGCGCGCGATGCGGCGGCGGCAGTGCAGGTTACGGCCCTCACCCCCACGATCAGCTTTGACGCGTATACCCGCGCCTTTGATACCGTGATGGCCTATATTGCATCTGGCGATTGCTATCAGATCAACCTGACCTTCCCGCTTTCGGCGCAGCTGCAGTCTGGAACGCCGCTGGGACTTTATGGCGCAATGGCTTTGCGGCAAAAGGTAGGGCATGGAGCTTATCTGGATTTGGACGAAGGGCCAATTTTGGCCTCGCGCAGCCCCGAGTTATTTTTGCGCACCAGCGCGGCAGGGCGGATAGAAGCCCGCCCAATGACAGGAACGGCCCCGCGCGACAGCGACCCAGGTGTGGACGCCGAACTTGCCGAAGCGCTGCGCGCATCTGCCAAAGGGCAGG
>CAXNJD010000087.1:0-5779 GCA_964202545.1 Cypionkella sp. | reverse complement strand
TGGGCACGGCTTTCCATTTGGTCAAATAGATAGTCTTACATCTCGTCTAAAGCTTCGACCAGCTTTTGCAGATCTTCCTTCGAAACTTCTTTATCGGTCACGTTAGCGCCCGAAACAATGTGATCTACAACCTTATCTTCAAACAAAGGCGCGCGAAGTTGCTGCTGCATTTGCGGGTTTTTCTGAATGAATTCGAAATACTGCCGCTCTTGCCCAGGATACTGGCGTGCTTGCGCCAGCACGGCTTGCGTCATTTCCGCGTCTGAAACGGTCACTTCTGCCTTGCGGCCCACTTCGGCCAAAACCAACCCCAAACGCACGCGGCGCTCTGCCAGTTTCTTATGCTCGTCGGTTGTCTCTACGTTGCCGTGATCATGGCCCTGCACATGCGGGTTTTCTTCATGCCACAATTGATGGGCAATTTGCGAGGCCTCTGCATCAACCAAGGCTGCTGGCAGATCAAATTTAACCATCGTGTCCAACTGATCCAGCAGCGCGCGCTTTAGAACCGCGCGGGCCGCGCCTTTGTATTCAGCCTCCAGCGAGGTCGCGATTTGTCCCTTTAATGCGGCCAAATCTTCGGCCCCGTATTTTTTGGCCAGCTCGTCATCAATTACGGCGGCCTCTGGTGCCTTTACTGCTTTGACTTTGCAAGAAAAAACTGCAGCTTTACCTGCCAGATTCGCCGCGCCATAGCTTTCGGGGAAAGTGACATTGACAGTCACATCATCCTCCGCACGGGCGCCAACCAGTTGGTCTTCAAACCCAGGAATGAACGAATTGCTGCCAAGCACCAACGGATAATCCGTGCCAGCGCCGCCTTCAAATTCCACACCATCGACCGAACCCGTGAAATCAATTAGCACTTGGTCGCCATTTGCCGCTTTGGACCCTTTTTTCTTATCGGCAAAATTCTGCGACGATTTCGCAAGATTTTCCAAGGCTTCCGTCACCGATGCCTCATCCGCTTTTACCGAAAGACGATCTAGTGTGATCTTGCCCGCATCCAGTTCAGGGATCGGCGGCAGGCATTCGTAGGTCATATCCACGACCACGTCCTGACCTTCTTTCCACGTCTCGCCGTTTTGCATTTTCACATCGGGTTGCAGCGCAGGGCGGTCGCCCGTTGTGTCAAAATGGCCTTTCATCGCGCCGTCGATCGCGTCTTGCATCGCATCGCCCAAAAGGCGCTGTCCGAACTGCTTTTTCAAGATAGCCATAGGCACCTTGCCCTTGCGAAAGCCCTTAATCTCGACATCGGGCTGCGCTTCCAGCAGCTTTTCCTGAACTTTGGCGTCCAATTCGGCTGCCGTCACCGTGATGGTGTAGCCGCGCTTAAGGCCGTCTTTCAGGGTTTCGGTGACCTGCATCCTCGTGTCCTTTTCCATATCTGGTGCGGGTGGAGGGACTTGAACCCCCACGCCTTGCGGCGCCAGAACCTAAATCTGGTGCGTCTGCCAATTTCGCCACACCCGCATAACAAACAAAACGCAGCCCCGCCCAAACTAGGCCAGCCGCGCCTCGAATTCGCGCTCTTCTAGCAAAGCAAACGCGGGGATGCGAGAGGAAAAACGCAAGGATTTTGCGGCAAACTGGCAAAAAATCACTTCAGCACCCCGAACACACATCAGATAAGTTTTCATTATGCATAAATTTTAACCGCACCGCCGTAAAAATAGGCTAAACGCGTTATGGTGGCGTTGAAAAGCGCGTAAATTGTCCGATGTGAAATTGTCTTTTCCCGTGCCAGTCTTCAATAAGACAAAGCAACGAAGGGAGCTCGCGATGAAAAAGATTGAAGCGATCATCAAGCCGTTCAAACTGGACGAGGTCAAAGAGGCGCTGCAAGAGGCGGGCGTTCAGGGCCTTTCGGTGACCGAAGTTAAAGGATTTGGCCGCCAAAAAGGCCATACCGAACTGTATCGCGGTGCCGAATACGTCGTGGATTTTCTGCCAAAGGTGAAAATCGAAGTTGTCCTGACAGATGATATGGTAGATGCTGCTATCGCAGCAATTATCAGCGCCGCGCGCACTGACAAAATTGGCGATGGCAAGATTTTCGTCTATCCCGTAGAACAAGCGATCCGCATCCGCACTGGCGAAACTGGTGATGATGCTGTCTAACCAACCGAAAGCATGCATGAGCTAAGCCGCTGATGTAAAATGATTTCTAACCGAAACACCAACCCGAAAGGCAGCATGATGAGCGCGATTGCAAAAGCTCTGAAACTGATTAAGGACGAAGAAGTTGAATACGTAGATATTCGCTTTACCGATCCCAAAGGCAAACTTCAGCACGTGACCTTGGTCTCTGACCTTGTGGATGAAGACTTCTTTGAAGAAGGCTTTATGTTCGACGGATCTTCCATCGCTGGTTGGAAGTCGATTGACCAATCCGACATGAAACTGATCCCTGATGCAGAATCGGTTTACCTTGACCCCTTCTATGCCGAAAAAACGCTGTGCGTGCATTGCAACGTGGTCGATCCTGACACGGGCGAAGCCTATGATCGTTGCCCACGCCAAACCGCAATCAAGGCCGAAGCATATTTGAAATCTTCGGGTGTGGGCGATACTGCCTATTTCGGCCCCGAAGCTGAATTTTTCATCTTTGACGATGTACGCTTTGCCGTTACCCCGCGCAAAGTGTCGTATGAAATCGACGCAGCCGCTGCCGCATGGAACACCGACACCGTGCAAGAAGGTGGCAATTACGGCCACATCGCGGGCCACAAGGGCGGCTATTTCCCTGTGAACCCTGTCGACGAAGCGCAAGATTTGCGCGGCGAAATGCTGTCGACGATGAAGCGCATGGGTATGCGCGTGGACAAGCACCACCACGAAGTGGCGACTTGCCAGCACGAACTGGGCATGATTTTTGGTGGTTTGGTCGAACAGGCCGACAATATCCAAAAATACAAATACGTGATCCACAACGTCGCCCACGCCTATGGCAAGACCGTCACCTTCATGCCAAAGCCTATGAAGGGCGATAACGGGTCGGGTATGCATGTGAACATGTCGATCTGGAAGGGCGGTAAGCCCTTGTTCGCAGGCGATAAATATGCCGACCTGTCGCAGGAAGCGCTGTATTTCATCGGCGGCATCCTAAAGCACGCCAAGGCGCTGAACGCGCTGACCAACCCTGGCACCAACAGCTATAAGCGTTTGATCCCTGGGTTCGAGGCGCCCGTGCTGCGCGCCTATTCGGCCCGCAACCGCTCTGGCTGCGTGCGTATTCCGTGGACCGAATCGCCAAAAGCCAAGCGCGTCGAGGCCCGTTTCCCAGATCCCTCCGCCAACCCCTATCTGGCCTTTGCCGCCCTGCTGATGGCAGGTTTGGACGGGATCAAGAACAAAATCGATCCTGGCCCAGCTTCCGACAAAGATCTGTATGATCTGCCGCCCGAAGAATTGGCAGCGATCCCAACGGTTTGCGGCTCCTTGCGCGAAGCTTTGGAAGAGCTGGAAAAAGATATGGACTTTTTGCTGTCGGGCGATGTTTTCACCCGCGACCAGCTCGAATCCTACATGGCGCTTAAGTGGGAAGAGGTTTACGCCTATGAACACACGCCGCATCCAATCGAGTATCAGCTGTATTACAGCTGCTAAATTCTGTTGGATTGTTCCAAATGTAAAAGGGCGCAGTGATGCGCCCTTTTTTCAGTGCGGTTATTGCGAATAGCACCCTGCCCGCCTAGGTTGCGCAAACGGAGGTTCCCATGCCCTTTGGTCTTACATATGCTGAATTTGTGATCGGTATTGGCCTATCGATGCTGTATGGCCCTGCCGATTTAGCCCCGCAAATCCAGCAAAATTCGGTTACCATAGGCACCGCCGTGCAACCGTGGGACGGGCCTTGGGAAGAAAATTTCGTAACCTTCACCCATCGGCGTGACGGCATTGTTTCGGGAAAATTTACCCCGATTTATGCTGTTGGCCTGTCAAACGAAGGCACGGCTTTTGTCTCTGCGGGGCTTGGGCGGCCCTTGGACATATTGGGGCTCAAAGTACTGCCATTTACGGGGCCAGCGCTATATTTTGATAACAAAAACAACGATGTGCTGCAATTTCGAACGGGCTTTGATATCACGCAAAACTTAAGCGATAACCTAACTCTATCGGGCGGATACTACCACATCTCCAACGGCCAAGCGAACGAACCCTCGGCCGATGTCGATGTGGCACATATTGGTCTAAAACTACGGTTTTAGGACATTTGTCAAAAATGCAACAAGCGGTGTGACCACGCCGCTTTGGCCAAATTCAGACGAGCCATGCGATGCGCCTGCAACCACTGCAAAATCCACTATTGCAGTTGGATCGCTGGCCGCCCATGCATCGGCCAAACGCTTGCCTTGGGTATAGGCAATAAAGGTGTCGGCATCGCCATGACGCACCATTAGCGGTGGCAGTTTGAGGCTTTTCCCATCCAACCTGCCAATTGGCCCAATCGCGCGCGCCTTGGCAGGGTCATCCCCCACAGCAAAGCCAATCAGCGCCGATTCCGCACTGGCTATATCGTTCGTCAGCCCCATTGCTGGTGTCAAACCCAAATCGGCCATGTCCTGATCCATCACCGAAAAATCCATCGGGCCAAAGAAATTAGCCACGCCCTGCACAGGCTTGCCCATTTCTGTCAGCGACAGCGCCGCGCTGGCCGCCAAAAATCCGCCTGCCGATTTGCCCCACAGCGCCGCCCGCGTTGGATCGATGCCGTATTCCGCCCCTTTTTCGCTGATAAATGCAACAGCGGCTAGGCTATCATCGGCTTGGGCGGGCCAAATGGCGGTGCTGGAAAAGCGGTAATTGATCCGAACAACTGCAATTCCTGAATCCAAAATTTCCGCTTGAACGGGATTGCCTGCCTTATCACCCACCACAAAACCGCCGCCATGGAATTCCATCACATACGGAAATGGCCCCGTACCCTCTGGCAGATAAATGTCCAAGACGTTTCGCTCGTCGGTGCCATAGGCTAAATTGGCATAGGTGGGCGCGACTTGCGTCGCCAAGATCCCACCATAATACCCTGCGCCCGCAAGCGCGGCCACCGCGATACCCATTCCAAATGTGCGACGTGTTAACTTCATATACTGTTCCCTACATGTTTTTCAGTTTGCTCGCGTTAAACGGTGCTGACGCGTCGTTCCGTCGCTGATTAATGAGATATTTTTTCCAAGCTGATCTGTGACTCTGGCGGAAGGTCGGCGATTCGCATCAGATAGGTGTGAATTGTAAACACCACAGCGCGTGTATTTGGCAGACGAATCAAGCATTGCCGCTCACAGCGCACAAAGGGTTTGGCAATAGTTTTGCTGCGGTCGCGCGGGGCTTCTTCCAGCCTTGGGTGGTGCAACTCGTCTGTTTCATATGTCAGATAATTCATACGCCAAAGCCCCTGCTCGACCCTAATCGAATCAAACATCCGTTGCACCCGCGCTGCCATTTCGGCAGTGTAACTGTCCACGGGAATATGGATGGATGTCATCGCACGGCCTAGTTTCTGGACAAGCGTCCAAGAGGCTGGAAAGCACAAGACTGCCCCTGTCAGGTGATGCTCGCCGCCCTCGGATTGCAAAATACACAGGTCTTCTTGCACCAAACGGCCCAAGGTGATCATCGGGTTGGAACGATCTAACTCTACCTCCACCCCATCGGGGCGCAGCATAATTTCCTTGACGCGGCGATAGCCTGTATCGTGCGAAATCTTTTCTAGAACAAGATCGTACAGCTCTTCTGCCGCCGCGCGCGCCTGTGGCAACATCCCATGCACCCG
>CAXNJD010000086.1:0-5806 GCA_964202545.1 Cypionkella sp. | reverse complement strand
GCGGGCATCGCGCTTGTGCGCTTTGGTAGGTTTCGCGGGCGCACATTGTTCTCGGGGCTGGTAACTGCGCCATTGATCATGCCTGAAATTATCACGGGTATTTCATTGCTGATCTTTTTTATTTTGATGGGGCATTTGGTTGGTTGGCCCAGCAGCCGCGGTTTTACCACCATCACCTTGGCGCATATCACCTTTTCGATGGTGTTTGTGACCACGATCGTGTCTGCGCGCATGCAGCAAGCTGACCGCGCCATTGAAGAGGCGGCGATAGACTTAGGCTCGCGCCCGTGGCAGGTGTTGTTTGACATTACCCTGCCCGTGATTTCGCCCGCCATCTGGTCGGGCTGGCTTTTGGCCTTTACGATTTCGCTGGATGATGTGGTGATCACAACCTTTACCACGGGGCCAGGATCCACGACCTTGCCGCTGCTGATCTGGTCAAAGGTCAAGCTGGGGGTGACGCCTGATATCAACGCGCTGGCCACGCTAATGGTGGTGACTGTCGGGGCGGGGGTTATTGCCGCAGGCATCATCATGAACCGCGCCGAAAAACGCCATTTGCTGGACGAACGTCTGGCCTTTCGCAGCAATGGCTGACGATCCCGCCCAATTTATCCACGCGCCGCTTGGGCAGATGGGTTCGGGCCGTGTGCGGTATGGTGCGGCGATGCTGCTGTGGCAACGCGGGATGATCAGCGCCGAGGTGCTAGAGGTATACCGCGTGGCATCGGCCCATGATGGGCGCGACCCGCTGCTGGAATTGCGCAGCCTTGGCCTAACTGCGCCTGATCTGCCCGCCCATGACGGGTATAAGCTGGAAGATACGCCCAAAGACCAAGTCAGCGATTGACTGCGCGTCAGTTTACCGCCCCATAGGCCTAAATTGGCTGGGTCCTAAATTGGCTGGGCCCTAAATCGGCACATCGCGGGGGTCAGGCTGGGGTGCAAATTTGCTGCCGCGAAAGCCCATGGCCACCACGAATTTTTCCGAACTATCGGCGCGCGAAGCGGGCGGCTTGACGTTGGCCACCTTAGTAAAGGCGCGCTTTAGTTGGACTTGCATTTCATTTTCTGCGCCCCCTGCTAGCACTTTGGCCACAAACGTGCCGCCTTCGTCCAAAACGTCAAAGGCAAAGGTCAGCGCCGCCTCGATCAGGGCAATAATGCGCAAATGGTCGGTGCCTTTGTGGCCCGATGCCGCGGCGGCCATATCGGACAACACAACATCAGCCTTGCCGCCCAGCCATTCCTTCACCTTTTCATCCGCGCCATCTTCTAGAAAATCGAGCTGGTGCAATTGGCAGCCCGCAATAGGTTCGACCACTTGCAAATCAATGCCCAAAATAGTGCCAATGGGTTTGTTCGCACGATCCCCCAGTGCATTGACGCGCGGCACGGCCACTTGGCACCATCCGCCTGGCGCGCAGCCCAAATCCACCACCCGCGCGCCCGGTTTCAAAAAGCCGTATTTATCGTCCAATTCCATAATCTTATAGGCCGCGCGGCCGCGAAACCCCTCTTTCTTGGCGCGCTGCACGTAAGGGTCGTTCAACTGGCGTTCCAGCCACAGCGTCGAAGACAGCTTGCGCCCCTTAGCGGTTTTCACCCGCACGCGCAAATCGCGCTGCCCCCGCCCCGAGGTGTTCTTTTCGCCTTTATTGTCGGTCATAGAAATGGCCCATCCTCTAACACGCCATCCGCGCTCATTTGTGCATAAAGCAGCCCTTCGCGCAGGCCGCGATCTGCCACGGATAACTTATCTGTAGGCCATATCCGCATCAGCGCCTGAAGGATAGCCGCCCCCGACATAATCAGCGTATGCCTATCACGCCCAATGCGCGGATCGCGTCTGCGCCCTTCTGGCCCCAAGGTCAGATATTCGCGGATCACTGAATGGATCTGATCCGATGTCATATGCAACCCGTCCACCTTGGCGCGGTCATAGCGTTTTAGGCCAAGGAATGACGCCGCGACCGTAGTAACAGTGCCCGAAGTGCCGATAATCTGGAACCCCGCCCGCGCTTGGGCCGAATTATAGGGCGAAAAATTGGCAAGCTGTTCTTCAAAAAACCAACTCATCAGCGCAAAGCGCGCGCCGTCGTCTTCGACATCGTGAAACTGATCTTTCAGTGTGGCAACCCCAAGGGGAATGGAA
Organism: Cypionkella sp.; assembly: GCA_964202545.1. Taxonomy (GTDB): domain Bacteria; phylum Pseudomonadota; class Alphaproteobacteria; order Rhodobacterales; family Rhodobacteraceae; genus Cypionkella. The sequence goes on along the minus strand of CAXNJD010000086.1, from coordinate 3,651 downwards.
ATCCAATCCACCACGCGCGCGCCGTCCTGCGCCTGCGCACCAAAGCCCGAATGCAGCCGCATGATAGATTGCGCGCGCTGATTTGGGGCCACGTTCGAGATATCCACCCAAACCAGTTCGGTTGACCCACCGCCAATATCCACAACCAAAAGCTGCTCGGTATCAGGCAGAACCAAGGGCGCGCAGGAAATCACCGCAAGCCGCGCCTCTTCCTCGGCCTTGATAATCTCGAAATATAGGCCCGTTTCGCGCTTGATCTGGCGCATAAAGTCACGCCCATTGCGCGCACGCCTGCAAGCTTCGGTCGCAACAAGGCGCATTTTGGTCACGCCAAGCGCCTCCATTTTCTTTTGGCAGATGCGCAGCGCCTGCAACGTGCGCTGCATCGATGCGCGCGACAGACGCCCCGACGCCTCTAACCCCGCGCCAAGCTGCACAGTTTTTGAAAAGCTGTCCAATATCACAAACTGACTGCCCTTTGGCTGGGCAATCAGCATACGGCACGAGTTTGTGCCCAAATCGACCGCAGCATAAAGCTGCCCCGAAGCGGGCATATGCGCGGCAGGCGTTTGCGCTAGCGGAGAGACGGTGGATGCCGCCTCAATCACGTTTTGCGGTGCGTCCGCCCCTTGGGGACGCGTGGGCGTCATGTCGCCCTCCATCTGTGGTTGCGCCAATGGTAACGCGCTTCATGGGGGCTGTCTAGGGGACGAAAAGCGACAGGTATTCGTCGCCAAAGCTATGGCTTTGGTCGAAAACCTGCTATGGCGAGCGGCAAATGATGCTTACATACGGGCAATTCAGGGGGCGAAAATGGCAGATGTGGTGGTGGTTTATTGGCGCGATATTCCTGCGCAGGTGATCGTGGGCAAAGGGCGCAGCGCATCAAAAGTGCAGCTTCCTGAACGGTTTGAACAAGCAATTGACCGCTGCGCAATGAAAATTGGCGCGAAGGATGCTGACGCTTATTTGGCCGAATGGCGTAAAGCGCCAGCTTATGAGGTTGGTGGCGAATCTGATGAGGTTGCCCGCGCAGAGGCCGCGCGTTTGGATGCCGAGTATGATACAGACCGCATCAAAGTGCTGATTGCCAATGGCGGCTGGCAAGAGCCACAAAGCTAATTTAATTCTGGGGGGAACGGCCATGGCCTTGTTTAATTTCAAATCCGAAAGCGCTCCGCGCCCAAGCAATGCCGAGGTCGAGGCGTTTTTGACGGGCTATTCCATCGAAGTGATGCCGCGTACCGCCGAAAAGGTCGAAGATTTTCGTGCCATTTTGCCTTTGGGCACAAGGGTTTATGTTGCACATATTGAGGGTACACCAATTGAAGACATGGTTGCCACCGCCGCGCGGATTGTGAGCGAAGGCTATACTGTGATGCCGCATTTCCCTGCGCGGATTATCAAAGACCGCGCCACGCTGGGCGATTGGGTATCGCGCTATAAAGACATGGGCGTGCGCGAGGGGCTGCTGCTGGCAGGCGGGGTGCCTGCGCCTGTGGGCGATTATGCCACCTCGATGCAGCTTCTCGAATCGGGGGCGTTTGATGGGTTTGATCGTCTGCATGTGGCGGGCCACCCTGAAGGCAACAAAGATATCGATCCAGATGGCAGCGACCGCGCCGTAATGGAAGCCGCGCGCTGGAAATATGCGTTTTCGCAGCGCACCGATGCCAAAATGGCGATGGCGACCCAGTTCTGCTTTGAAGCGCAGCCTGTAATCGAATGGGTACAGCGGCTAAGCGATGAAGGCGTGGGCCTGCCCGTACATATTGGCATAGCAGGGCCAGCCAAACTGCAAACGCTGATTAAATTTGCCATTGCTTGCGGCGTGGGCCCATCTTTGCGCGTGCTGCAAAAGCGGGCGATGGATGTGACCAAACTGCTGCTGCCCTACAATCCCGACGACGTAATTGCGGGCCTTGCTGCCCACAAAGCCAAAAATCCCAATTTCGCCATTGAACAAGTGCACTTTTTCCCGCTAGGCGGGATTAAGACCAATGCCACTTGGGCGGCGGAAAACGGCGGGCCCGCCTGCCAACCCGCAGTCTGACAGCCTGCTGCATAATTTAAAGGAGCCGCCATGACGCGCACTGTGATCGAATCAAAAACAAAAACCGTGATCATCGGTTTTGACGAACCCTTTTGCGTGATTGGCGAACGGATCAACCCTACAGGGCGCAAGAAATTGGCCGCCGAGTTGGAGATGGGAAATTTTGACACTGTTCTGCGCGATGCGCTGGAACAGGTGGCCTGCGGTGCGACCGTACTTGATGTGAATTCGGGCGCGGTGTTTACCAATAAAATGGCGGAAGATCCGCGCTATGCCGACAACAACTTTGTCGAACCGCCGCTGATGCGCGATTTGATTATGCGTATTCAAGAGGTTGTCGATGTGCCTTTATGCATCGACAGCTCGGTTCCAGGCGCTTTGGAAGCAGGGCTGATGGCCTGCGAAGGCCGCCCACTGCTCAATTCGGTCACGGGCGAGGAAGACCGTCTGGAATTGGTGCTGCCTTTGGTTAAGAAATACAACGTGCCAGTCGTGGCGATTTCCAACGATGACACGGGCATTTCCCAAGACCCTGACGTGCGTTTCGCTGTGGCTAAGAAAATCGTCCAGCGCGCCGCCGATTTTGGCATTCCCGCGCATGATATCGTGGTTGACCCGCTGGTTATGCCCATTGGTGCAATGTCGACCGCGGGAAATCAGGTATTCGCACTGGTACGCCGCCTGCGCGAAGAACTGGGCGTGAATACGACCTGCGGCGCGTCAAACATCAGCTTTGGTCTGCCGCACCGCCACGGGATCAACGCTGCCTTTTTGCCGATGGCAATTGGAGCGGGTATGACCAGCGCCATCATGAACCCCGTGCGCCAAGTGGAAATGGAAGCGATCCGCGCCGCCAATATGCTGATGAACCATGATGCCAATGGCGGCGAATGGATTAGATTTGCCCGCGTTCTAGAGGCCGTAGAGGCAGGGGCCACATTTGCCGAAGCATCCGCCGCCGCCAGCGCAGCCCCATCGGGGCGCCGTGGCGGGCGCCGTTCGCGCGAATAACAACAAAACGGGGGGGGGCTCGCCCCCCCACGCTGCGCTGCCCCCGAGGAATTTGTCGAGCAAGGAAGCCAAGTCAGAAAGTCTGGGCAAATTCCTTTGCACAAAGGGCGCGAGATTACGGCCTATTTGCTAGGATTCAGAAAAACCGCCTTGTTGCATTACGGATTTTCTTCGTGCGGTCAGCCATATCGCGGCCAGCTTGCGCTTGTGCGCGTTCGGCCTCGGTCATCTCGGCCTCGGGCTTGCCGCGCGATGCGGCGTATTCCACGCCTTTGTTCACAGCTAAGTTCACGATCTTCTTCATGAAAATGCCCATGAACATGTTGATCAGTCGGTTAACATCCATTGCGCTACTCCTCAAAAAGTTCTGATTGTCCGATATCATTGGCTTCGGTATCGTCCTCGTTTGGCCGCGCGATATTGCCTGGCAAGGGGCGATTATCCAGCAGCCCCGCTGCACGCAATTCGCGAAGACCTGGCAGATCGCGGGCGGATTCCAGACCAAAATGGTCAAGGAAGGCTTCTGTCACCACAAATGTCGCGGGCCGCCCGGGTGTCATGCGCCTGCGCCCAAGGCGGATCCATTC
>CAXNJD010000085.1:0-5846 GCA_964202545.1 Cypionkella sp. | reverse complement strand
GCCTTTTGCCAGCGCAGCGAGGCTTCCGCCTTTTGCGATTTAATGGTACGGACCACAGGCAACCGCCCGCTGTTCACGCCAGCCGACATCACTGATTTAGACGCGCTGAACGCTGCATTGGCCAGTGCCGCCGCCGAGCACGGGCCGATTTCGGTGTTGGTGAACAACGCCGCCAACGATCAGCGCATGGGTACATTGCAGGTGGATGAGGCGTTTTTTGATGCCTCGATTGCAGTTAATCTGAAATCTTATTTCTTTGCAGCCAAGGCAGTTATTCCCGCCATGCAGGCGGCTGGCGGTGGGGTGATCGTGAATTTTTCGTCCATTAGTTATATGATGGCTACGGCAGGCTATCCCGTATACCTTTCGGCCAATGCGGGCATTACGGGGCTGACGCGCACTTTGGCGCGGGAATTTGGCGCGGATCGCATTCGCGTGAATGCGCTGGCCCCGGGCTGGGTGCTGACACAAAAGCAAAAGGATCTTTGGGTCACACCCGAAGCACTAGCTGCGCATTTGACGCAGCAATGCCTGCCCGATCCGCTGGAACCGCAAGATATCGTGGGCGGTTGTCTGTTTTTGGCAAGTAGCGCATCGCGAGCAATGACGGGGCAAGTTTTGGTAATTGATGGCGGCGTGGTGCATAGCGGATGAAACTTAATTGGATTGCAATAGACTGGGGCACAACCAATCTGCGCGGTTGGGTGATGGGGCAAGACGGTATCATTGCCGAAGCGAGTTCTGACAAAGGGATGGCCGGTCTTAAACCTGCCGAGTTTGAGGCAGCGCTTCTGGATATGATCGGCCCTTGGCTTGCGGGCCATACTGGCGCGCCGATCCCCGTTTATGCGTGCGGCATGGTCGGCGCACGTCAAGGCTGGGTCGAGGCGCCCTATCGCGCCGTGCCCTGCACGCCCGTGCATGGCGGCGAGTTGATGGCGGTTCCTGTGCAAGACCCGCGCATTAGGGTGCACATCACTCCAGGGTTAAAACAAGACAAACCCGCCGATGTGATGCGCGGCGAGGAAACGCAAATTGCGGGCGCACTGGCGCTGTATCCAAACTTTGACGGGGCTATGTGTCTGCCCGGAACGCACAGTAAGTGGGCGCAGGTTTCGGCGGGCGAAGTTGTTTCTTTTCAAACCTTTATGACGGGTGAGATGTTTGCCCTGCTGTCCACCCAGTCCGTTCTGCGGTTGGGGATGGGCGGCGATGGCTGGGATGATGGCGCCTTTGATGCGGGCGTGACAGAAGGCATGGCGCGGCCCGAACGGCTGCCCGCTAGCCTGTTTCGTTTGCGCGCAGAAGGGCTGCTTGCTGGCCTGAACGCCGATGGTGCCCGTGCGCGCCTTTCTGGTCTGCTGATTGGGGCCGAACTGGCAGGTGCGCGCGCCTATTGGCTGGGGATGGATGTGGCGCTGATTGGATCATCCAAAACCACACCGCTATACGCCCGCGCGCTGGCGGCCCAAGGGGTCGCGCCGCGCGCGCTGTCTGTCACCGACTGTACACTTGCGGGCCTAACCCGCGCCGCTGGCCATTTGGCAAAGGAAAAAACATGACCCGCAACCTGATCGCCATTTTGCGAGGGCTTACCCCGCCCGAAGCTCTGCCCATAGCCGAGGCGCTGATTGATGCAGGTATTACCACGATCGAAGTGCCGCTGAACTCTCCGCAGCCGATGCAATCTATCGGCGCGATGGTGCGCGCCCTCGGTGGTCGGGCATTGATCGGCGCAGGAACAGTGCTGACCACGGCCCAAGTGCAAGAATTGGCCGATGTGGGTGGGCAAATTGTTGTCTCGCCCAATGTCGATGCCGAGGTTATCGCCAAAACCCGCGAGTTGGGACTGCAAAGCTGGCCCGGTATCATGACTCCGACCGAGGCTTTTGCCGCGCTAAAGGCAGGGGCCACGGGGCTCAAACTGTTTCCAGGCTCCTTGCTAGGCCCCGATGGGTTGAAGGCTATCCGCGCGGTGCTGCCAACTGGCACGCAGGTTTATGCAGTTGGCGGCGCGGGGCCAAATAACTTTGCCGCATGGCGCAGCGCTGGGGCCGATGGCTTTGGCATTGGCACCGCGCTGTATGTGCAAGGATTGTCTGCGGCCGAAGTCGGTGCGCGGGCCAAGGCAATTGTCGCCGCATATGATAAGGCGATGGCATGATATTCGATAACCGCAAATGCGAGTTGGGCGAAGGCCCGCTGTGGCACCCAAAGCGGGGGCAATTGTTTTGGTTTGATATTCTAAATAAAAAGCTACTGACGCAGGCGAATGGGGCCGCGCAGGAATGGCAGTTTAATGAGATGTGTTCGGCTGCGGGCTGGGTTAGCGAAAGCGAATTGCTAATCGCCAGCGAGACACAACTGTTCCTATTCAATCTAGATACCGCCGCCCAGCGCTCGATTGCACCGCTTGAGCCCGATAACCCCATCACCCGTTCCAACGATGGCCGCGCAGACCCGCAAGGCGGGTTTTGGATTGGCACAATGGGCAAGAAAACCGAAAAAGGGGCAGGCGCGATTTACCGCTATTATCGCGGGCAGGTGCGCCGCCTGTATGGTGATATCACCATTTCAAATGCAATTTGCTTTGCCCCAAATAGCAAGACCGCCTATTTCACCGATACAGTCACGGCCAAAGTGATGCGTGTGGCGTTGGACGGCGACGGCTGGCCAATGGGCGAGCCGCAGGTTTATTTGAATTTGCAAACCAACCCTGACGGCGCGGTGATAGATGCTGCTGGCAATATGTGGCTTGCAGAATGGGGATCATCGCGTGTGGGCTGTTATGACCCATCGGGCGCACTGATTGGGCAGGCGGAATTTGACGCGCCCAACACATCTTGCCCCGCCTTTGGCGGGCCCGATCTGACCACGCTGTATTGCACGACCGCCCAGCAACATATGGACGCAGCCACCCGCGCGGCGCATCCTAAATCGGGCATGATTTTTGCGGCCCTTGGCGCTGGGCAGGGGCAAGCCGAACATAGGGTGATTTTATGAAACGCACATTGGGTGTTTGCTATTACCCCGAACATTGGGACTTGTCTGCGTGGGTTACAGATGCTGCCCGTATGGCAAAAGTGGGGCTAACGTGGGTGCGCATTGGCGAATTTGCATGGTCGCGGATGGAGCCTACCTACGGCCAATACGATCTGGACTGGCTAGACCGCGCCATTGAAACCTTGGGTGCGGCAGGGCTGAAGGTGGTGCTGGGAACCCCCACCGCCACGCCGCCGCGCTGGATGCTAACGCGCCACCCCGACATGCTCGCGCACGATAAAATGGGCAATCCGCGGGGCTTTGGCTCGCGCAGGCATTACGATTTTGCGCACGCGGGCTATCGCACGGAATGCGCCCGCATCACCGAGGTGCTTGCAAAACGCTACGGCGCGAACCCCTATGTCGCCGCGTGGCAAACCGATAACGAATATGCCTGCCACAACACGGTTTTGTCCTATTCGCCCACAGCACTCGCCACATTTCGCAACTGGCTGGCGCAGAAATATCAATCACCCCAAGCACTTAACCGCGCTTGGGGCAATGTGTTTTGGTCGATGGATTATGCCAGCTTTGACGAGGTGGGGCTGCCCAACCTGACCGTGACCGAGGCGAACCCCGCCCATGTGATGGATTTCCGCCGCTTTGCCAGCCAGATGGTGGTGGACTTCAACCGCATACAAACCGATATCATCCGCGCCCATTCCCCAGCGCCGATTGCGCATAACTATATGGGCCAAGTCACTGATTTTGATCATTTCGCAGTGGGCGCTGATTTGGATATCGCATCGTGGGATGCCTATCCTATTGGGTTTCTGTCTGACCGCGTTGTGGCCAGCCCCGAGTATAAGCGCCGTTTTTTGCGCCAAGGCGATCCTGATTTTCAGGCATTTCATCATGATCTTTACCGCGCCGTTGGGGCCCAGCGCCACGGCGGATCGGTCGCCGAGGGGCGCTGGTGGATTATGGAACAGCAGCCTGGCCCCGTAAACTGGGCCCCATGGAACCCCGATCCGCTGCCAGGCATGGCGCGGCTTTGGGCGCATGAGGCGTTTGCCCATGGGGCAGAGGCTGTGTGCTATTTCCGCTGGCGGCAAGCGCCATTTGCGCAGGAACAGATGCACGCCGGCCTTTTACGCCCCGACAGCGCCCCCGCCCCTGCATATCACGAGGCAATGGAGGTTGCGCGCGAACTTGCGGCCATGCCGCAGGTGGGCACAGCGCGCGCCAAGATTGGGCTGGTGTTTGATTATGCGTCAGATTGGGCATGGGCGACCCAGCCACAGGGGCGCGATTTCAGTTATTTTAGGCTGGTGTTTGAAACATATCGCGGACTGCGCCGCTTGGGTTTGAACGTGGATATTCTGCCACCCAACACGCGCGATCTTTCGCCCTATGATCTGGTTCTGGCCCCGGGCGTCGCGACCTTGTCAGATGACTTTTTAGCTGCATTGCGCAGCTATAAGGGCCTGTCGCTGATTGGCCCGCGCGCCAACAGCAAAACCGCTGATTTTGCCATTCCTGTGCCGCTGCCGCCGAACCTGCCAAATATGGATGCCATTGTCGCGCGCGTCGAATCTATGCCGCCCGATTGCCTTGAACCCTTGGCCAACGGCGGAGCCTTTGTGCATTGGCGCGAAAAGGTGGAAACGAGTGCCGATGTGGTCGAACACACAGCCGATGGCTGGCCCGCGCTGATCAAATCTGGCGGTATCCACTATCTGGCTGGCTGGGCGGATGAGGCAGCCCTTACGCGCATTTTGGGCGATTTATGCGCGCAGGCAGGGGTTGAGACGACCCCCCTGCCCGAAGGTCTGCGCCTGCGCGACAGTGCCACGCACCGCTATTTGTTCAACTACAACGCCTTTGCGGTAGAATGGGATGGCCGCACAATTGCACCCGCTGGGGTGGATTGGCAGCCGCTTTAGCGCCACTTTACCAATTGATATGTGCGTAAACGGGGTTGACAGGCCTTTGGCCTTGGCAGACGCTTACGGCTTAACAACAAAGATGGTGTGCGCCATGCGCGCGGCTGAATGGCAAAAGATATTGCAACAAATCTATCGCCCGCAGGAACGCTGCGCAGGCGATTGTTGGCCGCGCAAGCCCGAATTTGGCGGCGCGCCCAGACCGCGATACTGCGCCTAAACCGCCGCGCGGCCCGCTTTGGGCCAATTCAAACCAATCAAGTATGAGGCTGCTATGCCCGGCAATATGACGTTAGACCAATTGAAAACCGCCGTATCCAGCGGTGAAATTGACACTGTGATTGTCGCCCTGATCGACATGCAAGGCCGCCTGATGGGCAAACGCTTTCACGCGCAGTTCTTTGTAGATGGGGGGCATACCGAAACCCATTGCTGCAACTACTTACTGGCCGTGGATATGGAGATGAACCCCGTTCCGGGCTATAAATCGGCAGGCTGGGAACAAGGGTACGGCGACTACGCCCTGCGCCCAGATCTGGCCACCCTGCGCCGTATCCCATGGCTGCCAGCCACTGCGCTGGTACTAGGCGATTTGGTCGATCATCATACGGGCGAAGACATTGCAGTTTCCCCCCGCGCTGTTCTAAAACGCCAAGTTGCCCGCGCCCGCGCAATGGGGTTTGAACCCATGATGGCGACCGAGCTAGAGTTCTACATCTTTGAAAATTCCTACGAAAATCTGCGCGATGGAGGACTGCGCGCACTGGCCCCAATTTCGGCCTATAACGAAGATTACAACCTGTTCCAAACCACCAAGGAAGAGGGTTTGATGCGCGCTGTGCGCAATGGGCTTTATGGCGCGGGGATTCCAATCGAGAATACCAAGGGCGAGGCGGATTCGGGCCAGCACGAGGTAAA
>CAXNJD010000084.1:0-5864 GCA_964202545.1 Cypionkella sp. | reverse complement strand
CGCGAGGTGGTGGGGGCCAGCGCCGCCTTGCCCGAAGATGATATGACCGCCGCGTTGGATTACATCGCCAAAACCCCCGCGATTTGGGAAGTTATTTTGACAGGCGGCGATCCGATGTCACTGTCCCCGCGCCGCATTGCATCGATTATGGCGCGCCTGTCTGCCATCCCTCATGTTCAAATCGTGCGGCTGCACACCCGCGTGCCCGTTGTTGCCCCGCAGCGCATTGATGCGGCCATGATTGCCGCCCTGCGCGCGCGGCCCACCGTCTATGTGGGCGTGCATACCAACCACGCGGACGAGCTTACCCCAGATGCCCGCGCGGCGCTGGCGCGGATTGCGGATGCTGGCATACCGATGTTGTCGCAAACTGTGCTGCTGCGCGGGGTCAATGACAATGCCGCCACGTTAGAGGCGCTGTTTCGCGCGCTGCTAACATTGCGCGTGCAGCCCTATTACTTGCACCACTGCGATTTGGCGCAAGGCACCAGCCATTTCCGCACCACAATTGCAGCGGGCCAAGCGATTATGGCCCAGCTGCGCGGGCGCATGTCAGGGATGGGGGTTCCAACCTATGTGCTGGATATTCCTGGTGGGTTTGGTAAAGTTCCCATCGGGCCAGACTATCTGGAACGCGGCGCAGATGGCTATACCATGACCGATTGGCAGGGCCAGCGGCACTGCTACCGCGACCCTGATTAGGCGTTAAAAGCTGCGCGTCACGCGGTCGAATACTTTGCGGCCCATCAGGCTTCCCACCAGATCAACCATCAGCTTGGCAGTGCGCCCGCGCTCGTCCAAGAACGGATTTAGCTCGACCAAGTCCAGCGAGGTGACAAGCCCGCTTTCGTGCAGCAGTTCCATCACCAAATGCGCCTCGCGGAAGGTGGCGCCACCTGGGACAGTTGTCCCAACTGCGGGGGCGATTGCGGGGTCTAGGAAATCAACATCCAAAGACACATGCAAAAGGCCGTTCGCCGCCCGAACACGGGCCAAAAATTCGGCCAAGGGGGCAACCACGCCCCGCTCGTCCAGAACGCGCATATCGTTGATGGCGATATCGGCGCGCAGCAGCGCCGCGTGTTCGGCAGGATCGACGCTGCGAATACCAAACAAGCAGATGTTTTGCGCGGGGATTGCGGCAGGGAAGGGGGGGAAGGGGTCAAACCCCGCGCGTCCCGCGATATAGGCCACTGGGGTCCCGTGTAGGTTACCCGAAGTTGTCGTCTCGACTGTATGAAAATCGGAATGCGCATCAAGCCACAGCAAAAACAGCGGGCGGCCCTGCGCCTGCGCATGGCGCGCGGCCCCTGCCACGCTGCCCAAGGCGAGGCTATGATCGCCGCCAAGAATGATCGGCAACCCGCCAGCCCGTAGCGCGGCTTCGGTTATATCGGCCAAAGCGGCTGTCCATGACATAACCTGCGGCAGATGATGCACGGCGGGGTTTTGACAGGACACTTCGGTCAACGGCCCCAACGCCAAATCGCCCCAATCGTCCACAGCGTGCCCCAAATCGGCAATCGCCGCGCGCAGACCTGCCACGCGGTAGGCCGTTGGCCCCATCACGCAGCCCAAATTGCGTTGGCCTTCGTCAATTGGCGCGCCGATCAGAATGGTTTTGGCCATCACGCCCCCCTATTTGTGCAGCAACCTATCCAACTCAGCCTGTTCTGCGGCAGTAAGTTTTGCAGGCTCGGGCGTGGCCGCTCGTGAACGCACAGTGACAAAGGCTATGCCCGCCCCCGCTAGCAGCATCAGCGGCCCCGCCAGCCACAGGATCAGCCCCGATCCCGTGCTGCGCGGTTTGAACAGCACAAATTCGCCGTAGCGCGTGGTGACATAATCAATCACCTGATCGTCGCTATCGCCTGCAAGCAAACGCTCGCGCACGGCAAGGCGCAGATCGCGGCTGATCGGGGCGTTGGAATCGTCGATGCTTTCGCCTTGGCACACGGGGCAGCGCAGATTGATCGTGATCGCGCGCGCCCGCGCCTCGAGCGCGGGGTCTTTTAGCATTTCATCGGGCTGCACCGCAAAGGCGGGAGATGCCAGAAACACCAGCAAGATTAAAAGGCTCCGCATCGCCTACTCCGCCGCCACAGGAATTGCATTTGGCTTAGATTTTGCCCCCGCCGCCACACGATAACGCCGATCCGTCAAGCTGATCAGCCCGCCAAGCGCCATCAGTAGGCTGCCGCCCCAAATCCAATTTGCAAAGGGCTTGATATAACCGCGCACAGCGTAACCGCCCGCTTCCTGCGGATCGCCAATTACCAGATAGACATCGCGGAAGATGCCTTGGTCGATTGCGGCTTCGGTCGTGGGCATAGCGGCCACTGGATAGATGCGCTTTTCTGGAAACAGTGTTGCTACAGGGGCACCATCTTTGCTCACCAACATTTCGGCGCGGCTGGCGGTATAATTTGGCCCCTGCACGTCACTGACGGCAACCAGTTTCACCTCATACGCACCCAAGGGGAAACTTTCGCCGATGTTCACCGCGCGAATATCCTCGCGCAGCCAAGTTGTCATCGCAGCCACAGCAAACACTGTAACCCCCATGCCAATATGTGCTACGGCGCGGCCCCAATCGGCGCGGGGCAGGCGGAAGGCGCGGCCCATGCGTTCGCCCAAACCACCGCGTCCCGAACGTTGGCCCAAATCCACAAGCGCCCCCAATACAACCCACAGTCCAAGGCCAACCCCAATTGGCCCCACGGCAGAGCGCCCCGTTTGCACAGCAAAGGTCAGTGCAAGGCCAGCGAGCGCCAGTACCGCCGCCCCAATCAGCGGCTTTGCCGAACGGGCAACTTCCGCCCGCTTCCACGGCATAATCGCGCCCAAAGGCAGTATCAGCGCCAGCACCACCATAAAGGGCGTGAAAGCCGCATCAAAAAACGGCGCGCCCACCGACAGCTTGCGCCCAAAGGCAAGTTCGGCAAACAGCGGCCACATCGTGCCAACAAATACCACAAAGGCCGAGACAGACAGCAGCAGGTTATTGGCAACCAACGCGCTTTCGCGCGAGACCATCCCAACCACTCCCTTCGCCGCCAGCACAGGCGCACGCAGTGCAAACAACACGAATGCCCCGCCCATGAAAAACGCCAAGATCAGCAAAATGAACATGCCGCGTTCAGGGTCAACCGCAAAGCTGTGCACCGAGGTGATAATGCCAGAGCGCACAATAAACGTTCCCATCAGCGAAAAGCCAAAGGCCAAAATCGCCAAGAAAATCGTCCAAGCCTTTAGGCTTTCCCGCTTTTCCACGACTATGGCCGAATGCAGCAGCGCCGCGCCAATCAGCCATGGCATAAAGCTGGCGTTTTCAACAGGGTCCCAAAACCAAAACCCGCCCCAGCCCAACTCATAGTAGGCCCACCAACTGCCCATGGCGATGCCGATAGTCAAGAAAACCCATGCCGCCAGCGTCCATGGCCGCACCCAGCGGCCCCATGCGGCATCAACGCGCCCTTCCAAAAGGGCTGCGATGGCGAAGGAAAAGCTCATCGAAAGGCCGACATAGCCAAGATACAAAAACGGCGGATGGAACGCGAGGCCGGGGTCTTGCAATAGCGGGTTTAAATCGCCCCCGTTCATCGGCGGGGATTCCAGCCGCAAAAACGGGTTCGAGGTGAACAGCATAAACGCAATAAATGCCACGCCAATGCTGCCCTGCACAGCCAAAACCCGCGCGCGCAGCGTGGTGGGCAGATTGCCGCCCCATATCGCCGCTGCCGCCCCGAATATGGCCAAGCACAGCGCCCACAGCAAAAGCGACCCTTCATGGTTGCCCCAAACGCCGCTGATTTTGTAAAGCAGCGGTTTGGCCGTGTGCGAATTTTCGACAACCAATTTCAACGAAAAGTCTGATGTAACAAAGCCATAGGTCAACGCAGCAAAGGACAGCGCGATTAGCCCCGCTTGGGCCAATGCCGCAGGCCCTGCCACGGCCATCATCCGCCCATCGCGGGTATAGGCGCCCCACAGCGGCAGGATCGTTTGGACGATTGCCACCATAAATGCCAAAATCAGCGCGAAATGCCCAAGCTCGATAATCATGTTCGGCTCCCTTTTAGCGCATCATAGGGCAGGGCGGCGCAGATGCAAATGGGCGCTGGTCACTTTGACGTGCGGCAAAAAGGGGCGGAGAAGGGGGCTAGCCCAAGCTTGCGAAGGAACTTCGCAAGTATCGCTTCGCTCACCCCCAAGATGTTTGGGCCAATGTGAAAGGGGGGCGGGGCGTTTAAACCCCGCGCGACAGCGCCGCAACGCCCGTGCGCGCAATTTCGACAAGACCCAAGGGGCGCATCAAATCGGCAAAAGCGTCGATTTTCACAGGCGTGCCCGTCATTTCAAACACAAAGGATTCCAGTGTGGAATCAACCACATTGGCGCGGAAAATTTCCGCCAGACGCAATGCTTCGATGCGTGCCTCGCCCTTGCCAGCGACCTTTAGCAGCGCCAGTTCGCGCTGCACAGATGGGCCTTCGACAGTTAGATCATGCACTTCGTGCACGGGAACCATGCGTTCTAGCAGCGATTTGATATGTTCAATCACCTGCGGCGTGCCTGTGGTGACAATTGTGATGCGACTGCGGTGGCTGGCGTGGTCGGTTTCTGCCACAGTCAGGCTTTCGATATTATAGCCCCGCCCCGAAAACAGCCCAATCACCCGCGCCAAAACGCCGCTTTCATTATCGACCACCACGGCCAAAGTGTGGCTTTCAATCACGGGCGCGTTCGGATCGCGCAGCTCGTAGGCCGAATGGCTGGTAGATCCTTTTTTGATATTCAGGGCTGACATGTATGTACCTTTTATATTGAGAGGTTGGCGGGCGGCTTACACCAGCACCGCGCCTTTGGCACCGATGACGCCTTGGGTATCGGCATCGCCCAGCAGCATTTCGTTATGCGGCTTGCCCGATGGGATCATAGGGAAGCAATTTTCGTGCTTTTCCACAAGGCAATCGAAAATCACGGGGCCGTCATAGCGGATCATTTCCATGATAGCATCGTCAAGGTTTTTGGGATCATCGCATTTGATACCCTTACATCCAAATGCCTCGGCCAGTTTTACAAAATCAGGCAGGGATTCCGACCAGCTTTGCGAATACCGCTCGCCATGTAGCAATTCCTGCCACTGGCGCACCATCCCTAAGCGTTCGTTGTTTAGGATGAACTGCTTGACAGGCGTGCGGAATTGCATGGCCGTGCCCATTTCTTGCATGTTCATCAGCCAAGATGCCTCGCCCGCGACGTTAATGACCAGTGATTTGGGATGGGCAATTTGCACGCCGATGGATGCGGGCAGACCGTACCCCATCGTGCCCAAACCGCCCGATGTCATCCAGCGGTTGGGGTCTTCAAAGCCCAAAAACTGCGCCGCCCACATTTGATGTTGGCCCACCTCTGTGGTGATATAGCGATCCATTCCTTTTGTCAGCGCTTCCAGCCGTTCCAGCGCAAATTGCGGTTTGATGACGGTGGTCGAATTCTTATAGGTCAGGCATTTGACAGCGCGCCATTCGTTGATCTGCGCCCACCATTTGGCCAGACCTTCCTTGTTCACCTTTGATCCGCGCGCGCGCCATTGGCGCAGCGCTTCTGCCAGCACCTCGGCCACATCGCCGACGATACCGACATCGGTGCGGATCACTTTGTTGATGGATGACGGGTCGATATCGACATGCACCTTCTTCGATTTCGGGCTAAAATCAGGAATACGGCCCGTGATACGGTCATCAAATCGCGCGCCGATGTTTAGCATCAAATCGCAGCCGTGCATGGACAAATTCGCCTCGTACAAGCCGTGCATCCCCAGCATTCCCAGCCAGTTTTGCCCCGAAGCAGGATAGCTT
>CAXNJD010000083.1:0-5888 GCA_964202545.1 Cypionkella sp. | reverse complement strand
ATCACCTGCGCGCGGTTATGCGCAGTGGCTTTGCCCCAGCCTTTGGCGGCGTGGGCAGCCTCGACCGCATTGCGTATATCTTTGCGGTTGCCGATTCCCACCTCGCCCAGCACTTTGCCCTTGGGCGAGGTGATGACTTGGCTATAGCCGCCATCAGGGCGCGCTTGTTTGCCGCCGATAAACAGTTTGGCCGTGCGATCCATGCCTTCGGCAGATGCGGGCGCGGCGAAACTGGCGCGCGCCTGTGGCAGCGGTTTGCCCTGCGTTTTGGGCCGCAGATAGGCAAGCAGCCCCTCCCACCCACCTTCGCGGCCAAAGCCAGACTCGCGCATGCCGCCAAAACCTGCGGCGGCATCGAACATATTGGTGCCATTGACCCAAACCACACCCGCCACAAGCTTTGGCGCGATATCTAGGGCAAGGTTGATATTCTCGCTCCATACACTTGCCGCAAGGCCATAGCGGGTGTTGTTGGCCAGCAGCACGGCCTCTTCTGGGGTGCGGAAGGTCATGGATACCAGAACGGGGCCAAAGATTTCTTCTTGCATCAAGGGGCTTGCGGTGGATAGGCCCGTGATAAGCGTGGGCGGGTAATAGCAGCCTTTGGGAACAGGGGTTGCTGCGCGGTAGATATCGCCCGCGCTGGCGCTGACCATATCTGTGATGCGCGCCAGTTGCTGGGGATGCACGATGGCCCCCATATCAATGCATTTGTCCAACGGATCGCCCACGCGCAGCCCGTCCATGCGGCGTTTCAGCTTGGCATAGAACCGATCTGCGATCCCTTCCTGCACCAAAAGGCGGCTGCCCGCGCAGCAGACCTGCCCACCGTTGAACCAAATGGCATCAACAAGCCCTTCGACTGCAGAATCGATATCGGCATCATCAAACACGATATAGGGCGATTTGCCGCCCAGTTCTAAGGTCAGCGCTTTACCCGTGCCTGCCGTCTGCGCGCGGATTTTGCGGCCAACTTCGGTGCTGCCTGTAAAGGCGATTTTATCAACGCCCGCATGGGCGACCAGCGCCGCGCCAGTATCGCCTGCGCCCGTGACCACGTTTAAAACGCCCTTGGGCAGGCCCGCCTGCACCGACAATTGCGCAAACAGCAGCGCGGTTAGGGATGTATATTCGGCGGGTTTTAAAACCACCGTGTTGCCAGCCGCCAAGGCAGGGGCCACTTTCCATGCCAGCATCAGCAGCGGGAAGTTCCACGGGATGACCGCGCCCACCACGCCCAAGGGGGTATGGTCTGGCATCTCGGCATCCCGCAACTGCGCCAGCCCTGCGTGATAATAGAAATGGCGCGCGACAAGGGGAATGTCGATATCGCGCGTTTCGCGGATGGGTTTGCCATTATCTAGCGTTTCCAGCACGGCAAACAGGCGGGCGTGCTTTTGTACCATCCGCGCCAGCGCATACAGAACTTTTGCGCGGGCATGTGGCGCCAGTGCCGCCCATTTGCCCTGCGCACGGCGGGCAGAGGCGACGGCGGCATTCACATCATCGACAGTGCCTTCGCTGATATGCGCCAGAACCGCGCCTGTGGCGGGGTTCAGCGTTTCAAATGTGTTTGCAACATCGGTAAAACGCCCATCAATCCAATGGCCAAAGCGGCCCTGCTGCGCGGCTATCCACGCGTGCGCCTCAATCGCGCTTTCTGGGGCGGGGCCGTAGGACATGGTGTCGAAAATATCTTTAATGGTCATGTTATGCTGCCCCTTACGCCAAAGCATGGCGGTGGCCCGCCGAATAATTCCCCGTCAGGTAATGCTCTAGCTGACGTTCGATATCACCCAAGAGCGATGACGCGCCAAAGCGGAACAAATCGGGTTGCAGCCAATCGTGCCCCAATTCGTCCTTCATCAGCGCCAAATAGACCAGCGCATCCTTGGCTTTGGCAATGCCGCCTGCGGGTTTGTAGCCCACCTTGATGCCTGTTCTATCTTGATAATTGCGGATCGCGCGGATCATGGTCAGCGATACGGGCAGGGTCGCATTCACAGCCTCTTTCCCCGTGGATGTCTTGATAAAATCGGCCCCCGCCATCATGCAGATCAGACTTGCGCGGGCGACGTTGCGCAGGCTGCCAAGTTCGCCCGTGGCCAAAATCGCTTTGACATGCGCGTCGCCGCAGGCCTGCCGCATGGCCAGCATTTCATCATACAGCGCCTGCCAGTTTTGCGTCAGCACATGGCGGCGCGAGATAACGATATCAATTTCCTTTGCCCCCGCCTGCACAGATTGGCCAATTTCAGCAATGCGAAGGTGCAAGGGCGATAGGCCCGCAGGAAAGCCTGTGGATACGGCGGCCACGGGAATACTCGTGCCTTCCAGCGCGCGCACGGCGGTTTCGACCATATCGTGATAGACGCACACCGCGCCCACAGTCAGACCTTGCATCCCCAGCGCGTCCAGCACGGCGGGCGCGGCGGGTTGGCGGGCCTTGGCACAGAGGCGCTGCACGCGCCCCTTGGTATCGTCGCCCGACAGGGTTGTCAGATCAATCAGCGAAATGGCCTTGCACAGCCATGCTGCCTGATAGTCTTTCTTTAAAGTTCGCCGCCCGCCAAGAGTCGCGCAGCGCCGATCGATTGCCGAGGTATTGGCCTGCACAGATGCAACCCAATCCAGATCTAGCGGCATGGGCGCATTGCGGGTGTGGGTCACTTGCGGCAGGTTTTGGCTGTGCGGCAGGGTCGCGGATTCGGTCAGTTGCATGGGTGGCCCCTTTTGCGGGTGTCGCATCACTTTGACCTAGTGGTAAAAATTCTGCAAGCGCGGCTAATCTTTTTGCGCAACGGGCGGTTGCGCGGCCCATTTTGCGCCGCCTGCCGCAGGCGGAACATCGGCGGGATTGATATGGCTGTGGATCAAGGTCTTGGCCAAGTATAGCGCCGTCAACGGCGCGGTCAGAAAGATGAACAATGTCACCAAGACCTCGTGCCAAGAAGCCCCCGCGGCGGCGGACGCAATCAGCACCGCGCCAAGGCCCACGGTGCTGGCCTTGGTCGGCGCGTGCAGGCGCTGCATCGCATCTTTCAGGCGCAAGAGGCCATAGCTGCCAATCAGCCCAAAGATACCGCCCAGCACCAACAGCGCTGAAATGATCAATTCTAGAACGGTTTCGATCATTCGATGATACTCCCCCGCAACAGATATTTGGCAAAGGCAATGGTTGAAACAAAGCCCGTAAAGGCAAACAGTAGCGCGGCCTCAAAGTTGATACCGCTGGCGGTTTTGATACCGTACAGCACGATCAGCGCGATGCCGTTCACTACCATCGTATCCACCGCCAAGATGCGGTCGGTATGGGTCTGAGCAAAGGCCAGTCGCCATAAGTTCAGCAGCAGCGCCACGGCAAAACAGCTAATTGCAAAAGTCAGGGCCAGCGCGATCATGCGAAAATCCTTTTCAAATGCGCCTCATAGCGGGATTTGATGTCATCCCTAATCGCATCTGGGTCAGGCGCGTGCAGGCTGTGGATCAGCAGGCTGCGCCCATCAGCCGCAATATCAACTGTCAGGGTGCCAGGTGTCATGGTGATGGTGCCCGCAAGCAGGGTGATCGCCTCGGGCGACGGGAGATCTATTGGTACGGTGATAAAGGCCGATTTAATCTGCGCGGGCGGCATAAACAAGATGATCTTGGCCACAGCAATACTAGAGATAATCACGTCATACAGGACAATCGCGACATAACCCAGCAGCGCCATTGGGCGGACAAGGCGGGGGCGTTCGGGCCAATACGCGGCGCTTATATAGGGAAGTGCGATGGCCACAATCGTGGCCATCACCAAACTGCCCACGGCCAGCCGATTAACCAGCAGCATCCACAAAATGCCAAGCGCAAGGGACAGATAGGGGTGAGGGAATATCTTGCGAATCATGGGGCCACCGCTGGCAGTGATTGCACTTTGATATAGGCCTGCGGGGCCATCAGATCCGCCGCAGTAACGCCCAGCCAATCGGCCACAGGCGCGCCAAAAAGGCTAAGCGTGATCATCGCCGCAATCAGCGCAAAGATGGCGGCAAAGGCGGTGGGCTGTGCGGGGTGTTTTGCCACGGCTTGCGTTAAATCCACCCGCCAAAACAGCGCCGATCCTGCGCGGGCAAAGCCGATCATCGTGACCAAGGTTCCTAGCAAAATCGCGCTCCACGCAACGGGCGCATGGGCAGATAGGGCCTGTAAAACCTGAACTTTGCCGACAAAGCCAGACAGGGGCGGCAGGCCCACCATAGCCACAGCCGCCGCAATGAACAGGCCAGCCAGCAGCCCGCCTTGCGCCATTTTGGGGCCAGCCTGCGCCAAATCATCGTCGCCGCGCCGCGCTTCTATCACATCCAGCAGCAAAAACAGCGTGGCCGCCGCCAAGGCGGAATGCACCGCATAGTATAGCGCCGCTGCGAGCGCGGGCGCGGTGAACTGCGACAAAGTCAGCACGACCACCCCCATCGACCCGATGATCGCAAACCCGATAAGGGGCGCAAGCCGCTGTGCCCCCAAAACGCCTAGCGCGCCCACGGCAATGCCCGCCAACGCCGCCGCCCATAAAATATCGCCCCACAGCGCACCCGTGGCGGCAAGCGTGGGCGGGAAAACCAGCGTGCCAAAGCGGATCATTGCATAAGCGCCCAATTTGGTCATGACAGCAAACAAGGCGGCCACAGGGGCGGGGGCCGCCGCATAACTGCGCGGCAGCCAAAATTGCAGCGGCACCAGCGCGCCCTTTACCGCAAAGACCATCAGCAGCAGCACCGCCGACAGCCGGAACAGCGCGGCATCTTCGGGCGGCATAAGGGGCAGTTTTTGCGCCAAATCGGCCATATTTAGCGTGCCAGAAATGGCATAAATCGTCGCCAGAGCAAACAAAAACACCGTTGAGCCCAGCAGGTTAAACGCCACATATTGCAGACCTGCGCGCATACGTTCCGCCCCGCCGCCATGCACCAACAGCCCGTAGGAGGCGATCAGCAGCACCTCGAAAAACACAAACAGGTTAAAGGCGTCGGCGGTTAGAAACGCGCCATTTAGCCCCATCAGTTGAAACATAAACAGCGGATGGAAATACTTTCCGCGAAGGTCCCAGCCTGTTGCCAGCACATAGGCCATCACCACGCCCGCCAGCGCTGCCGTTAACGCCAGCATCAGGGCAGAAAGCCGATCCAAGATCAGCACAATGCCAAAAGGCGCGGGCCAATTGCCCAGAAAATAGGGGGTCGGCCCAAGGCTGGCCTGCGCCAAATTGTGCAGCGCCAGCGCAATCAACCCCGCAACCCCCAGCACCCCCCCAAGCCGCTGAAACGCGGGGTTTTTGGCAAACAGCACCATCAGCCCGGCAATAACGGCAGGAAGGATGACGGGCAAAATAACAAAATGCGCCGTCATTGCCCGCCCCCATCTGCGCTGTCATCGCCCCTGTGCAAAAAGCTGCCCAAGGCCAGCATCAAAATCACCGCCGTCATGCCAAAGGAAATGACGATTGCCGTCAGCACAAGGGCCTGCGGCAGCGGGTCAATGGGGGCGGGGCCCATGCCGATGATGGGCGGCGCATTCAGCGCCACGCGCCCCGAAATGAATATAAAGATATTCACCGCATAAGACAGCAGCGATAGGCCCAAGATCACAGGAAAGGTGCGCCGTTGCAGCATTAGAAAAACACCGCCCATTGTCAGCGCGCCGATGATTATGGCAATAAGTGCTTCCATTTATGCGGCCCCTTTCGCCAGCGGCGCGGCCTTTTGGGCATGGACGCCCCCCGCTTGGCCAAGCTTGGCAAGGCTGGCAATGGCCATCATCACCGCGCCCAAAACGCACAGGAACACGCCCAAATCAAACAGCGCCGCAGTGGCCACTTCAAACTTTTCCAGCGGCCACAGCGTTACATA
>CAXNJD010000082.1:0-5913 GCA_964202545.1 Cypionkella sp. | reverse complement strand
CAGGCCCATGGGTATGGAGTATCTTCAGCGTTTCCAGCAGTTCGGACGGGCTGTTCACTTCGGCCACGCCAATCTGGCGCAAAAAGGCCGAACTTGCTGCCCCGCCACCTGCAAGGGATGCGGTATGCGATGCGGCAGCACTGCGAGACATTTCCGTTTTACCCGATTTGATGCACACAATCCCCTTACCTGCCGCCCGCGCGGCTTGGGCAAGGGCCGCAAAAGCGGCGGCATCATCAATACCTTCGATATAAAGACCCAGCGCGGTGACGCGCGGATCATCCAGCAGCGCACCCGCCAAATCGGCCAGCCCAACCATCGCGGCATTGCCCAAACAGGCCACATAGGCCACAGGCAGGCCGCGCTTTTGCATTCCCAAATTGATCACGATGTTGGACGATTGGCTAACCAGTGCCACGCCGCGATCCACCGCAATCCCGCCATGTTGATCTGGCCAAAGCAGCGCGCCGTCCAGATAATTGATAACTCCATAACAATTTGGCCCAAGGATTGGCATATCCCCAGCCGCTGCAACCAATTGCGCCTGCAATTCTGGCGCGCCGGCTTCCGTCCAACCCGAGGCAAAGCAAATCGCCCCGCCCGCGCCCATGGCAGAAAGTTCGCCCACCACTTCCACCGTGGCATGCCGGTTTACGCCAATAAACGTGGCATCGGGCGCATGGGGCAGGTCTGAAAGGCTTGCATAGGCACGCAGGCCGCCGATTTCGGTTTTGGTGGGATGGACAGGCCAGATCGGGCCTTCAAACCCCATCTTTTGGCACTGTTCAATCACATTCAGCGCCCAACCCGCGCCTAAGACGGCGATAGATTTAGGGCGCAATAGGCGCGAGAGGTCAGCCATGTGGCACCTCCACCAAGGGGGCGCTCGCGCCCCCTCGCGCTGCGCGCTCACCCCCTGAGGATACTTGAAAAGAAAAGAAGTGAGAACTGCGCGCAAACCCTGCCTTGGCGAAACAAGGCAGGGCCGCTTCTCTCCTTACGGTCATCGGCTTCCCAGCCTGTACCGTAGGTATTTGATAGCCCATTAAGGTTAACATTTCGTTTCTTTTCTTCACAAATATCCTCGGGGGGTGAGCGCAGCGAGGGGGGCGGAAGCCCCCCTATCCGCCGACAGACCGCAAGAGTTCACGGCTGATGATATGGCGCTGAATTTCGGATGTGCCTTCCCAAATCCGTTCGACGCGGGCATCGCGCCAGATGCGTTCCAGCGGCAGATCGTCCATCAGGCCCATGCCGCCATGAATCTGGATGGCCTCGTCCGCGATCATTGCCAGAACTTCAGTCGCCTTCAGCTTGGCCATTGCCATATCGCCGTCGGTCACCGTGCCTGCGTCATATTTCCATGCCGCCTCACGCGTCAGCAGATCGGCGGCTTTCAGTTCCATCGCCATATCGGCAAGTTTAAAGGATACGCCCTGAAACTTGCCGATTTGTTGGCCGAATTGCTTGCGCGTCGCGGCATAGGAAATGGCCAGTGCCAGCGCGCGGTCGGCGCGGCCAAGGCAGGTCGAGGCAACTTGTAGGCGCGTTGCCCCCAGCCATTTACCCGCCACTTCAAAGCCTTTATGCACTTCGCCCAGCACGTTTTCGGCGGGAACGCGGCAATCGTCAAATTCCAAAATGCAATTTGTATAGCCACGATGCGAGACGTTCTTGTACCCGTCGCGCACGGAAAACCCTTTCGTACCCTTATCCACGAAAAAGGCGGTGATCAGCTTTTTGGGGCCGCGCGGAGTATCTTCTTCGCCTGTGGCCATAAAAGCGATGGTAAAGCCTGCAATATCGGCATGGCTGATGAAATGCTTGGTGCCGTTCAGCACAAAATCGCCGCCATCTTGGCGGGCCGATGCTTTCATGCCGCGCAGATCAGACCCTGCGCCGGGTTCGGTCATGGCCAAACAATCCCATGTCTCGCCGCGAATGCAGGGCATCAAATACCGCTCGCGCTGCGCCTCATTACCGGCCAGCAGGATGTTGGACGGGCGGGCCACGCATGTCCAATGCAGGGCGTAATTGGCGCGGCCAAGTTCTTTTTCGTACAGCAGCCACGCCATTGTATCCAAACCCGCGCCGCCAACCTCGGCGGGCATGTTGGCGGCGTAAAGCCCTGCTTCCATGGCCTTTTTTTGCACATCGCGCACGATCTCCATCGGCAGATGGTTTGTGCGTTCGACCAGCGCTTCGTGCGGGTAAAGTTCCGCTTCCACAAAGGCGCGGGGGGTCTCCACGATCATTTGCTGTTCGCTCGTCAGGCCAAAATTCATGTCACACCTGTGGGTCTGGGTTGATGGTAAATCCGTCGATGGTGATGGTTTGACCCGAAATCAGCCGCCCGCCATCCGAGGCGAGGAACACCGCCATGTTGGCCACGTCCTGTGCATCCACAAGGCTGCGCAGGGCGGTGCCCGATTCGTATCCTGCGCGCACGGCCTGTTCCGTCATGCCTTTGGCGGCGGCTTCGTCTGCAAAAACGCGGTCAATACGGGGGCCGTTGACCGAGCCAGGCAGAATGGCGTTGGCGCGGATACCTTGCGCACCCAGTTCCATCGCAAGTGTTTTCATCAGCCCGATCACCGCCCATTTCGCCGCCGCATAGGGGCTGCGATAGGGAAAGCCATAGATGCCTGCGGTAGACGAGGTGAACAAAACGCAAGACCCGCGTTGCAGCAGCGGAATCGTATGTTTGGCGGTTAGAAATGCGCCGTCAAGGTTGACGGCCAAACAATCGCGCCAGCCTTCCAGCGGCATATCGGCAATGCTGGCCGTTGGCCCTTTGATCCCTGCATTGGCGCAGACTACATCCAATATGCCCCAATCGGCGGCAATTTCGGCGGCCAGCGATTGCATCTGCGCCTCATCCCGCACATCGGCAAGGCTGGCGCGGTGGGGGCTGGCGGCCACGGCGGAGGCATCCACATCGGTCACCCAAACGCGGTAGCCAGCCGCGGCAAAGGCATCTGCCATCACCTCGCCAATGCCATTCGCGCCTGCGGTGATAAGGACTGATTTCATGTCTTTTGCCCTACTGCGCGGCCAGCGCCTTCAGGCGCGGGCAGGTTTGCGTGTGCGGCAACCAGCGGCATTAAGTTTGAGAGCACTTCTGGGGCTGCAGGGCAGGTTTTGCCCGCTTTCATATCCACATGCAGGCACATCTGTT
The DNA here is from genome assembly GCA_964202545.1 of Cypionkella sp. Taxonomy (GTDB): domain Bacteria; phylum Pseudomonadota; class Alphaproteobacteria; order Rhodobacterales; family Rhodobacteraceae; genus Cypionkella. The sequence goes on along the minus strand of CAXNJD010000082.1, from coordinate 2,735 downwards.
CGACTGTAGCCAGCAGGTCATCGCCGCGCATAATGCGCACGAAGACGCGGATGCGCTTTTCATCTGCCGACAAGATTTGCAGCGTGCAGGTCAGCCGATCGCCCAATTTCCCTTCGCCCAAATGGCGGATATGGGTTTCGGCGGTGTAATAGCTGTGCCCGCCGCCGACATAGTCCATTCCCGCGCCAATCAGCCGCAGGAAATTGTCCACCGCTTCGGAATTGGCAAACAGGTAGCGGCTTTCGGTCATATGGCCGTTATAGTCGATCCATGCAGGCAGCACTTGCAAATGGGCCATGACCAAGGGTTCGGATTTTGGCCCCATAACGGTTTGGGCGTGAAACGTGGCCGCGCGGGCTGCATCATGGTCGCGCAACACCTTGCCTGCGCCCCAGTTGCGGTCTTTCAACGTGCGCAAAAAGCCGACAAGGTTTTGATCGCGGATGCGTTCCAATTCGCGGATGGTGTACATGCCTGATTGCGCGTCAGACTGGCCTGCCACCAGATCAACCAGTTCTTCGTTAAACTCGGGCACGTCCATCAGTTTTGACCACGGCCATTTCAGCGTGGGGCCGAATTGGGCCATGAAGTGGCGCATCCCTGCCTCGCCCCCCGCGATGCGGTAGGTTTCAAACAGGCCCATTTGCCCCCAGCGCAGGCCAAAGCCCATGCGGATGGCATCGTCGATTTCGGGTGTTGTCGCGCTGCCGTCTTTCAGCATCCACAGCGCCTCGCGCCAGCCCGCCTCCAAAAACCGATTGGCGATAAAGGCGTCGATTTCATGGCGGATCACCAGCGGGAACATGCCGATGTCTTTCATGATTTGCACCGTGCGTTCCACCACCTCGGGCGGGTTCGCTGGGCTGCCTGAGATTTCCGACAGGGGCAGCAGGTAGACGGGGTTGAACGGATGGGCGACGATGATGTTGGCGGGGTTCGGCGCGCCTGCTTGCAGGTCGGTGGCCTTGAACCCAGAAGTCGACGATCCGATCAGAACATCGGGGTTTGCCTGTTGCAACTGCGCATAGACGCGCTGTTTCAACTCGATCCGTTCGGAAACGGATTCTTGCACATACTCTGCACCTTCCACAGCCTCGCCAATGGTGCCGTGAAAGGTCAGCGTTCCTTCGGGCGGCATCGGCACCTCGGACAAGGCTGGCAGGGCAAGGCGGGCGTTCGCCATGACGGCGGCGATTTTACGCTCGGCCTCTGGGTCGGGGTCGAATACGCCCACGTCCCAGCCGTTCAGCAAAAAACGCGCCGTCCAGCCGCCGCCAATCACCCCACCGCCAATAATCGCTGCCTTACGTGCCATATCCCGCCCCTAATGCTGAACCCATTCCAGTTGGGTTGTGTCATATCCATTTGCCGCAAATACGCCCAGCGCGCGGTCGGTATCGGCCTTAGAAAGTGTTGGCTTTCGGGCCAAAATCCAGCCAAAACCACCCTTTGGCGCGCCCACCACGGCCATGGAATAATTGGATTTCACATCCAAAACCCAATAATCCCCTGCCGCGATTGCGCCTAGCCACGGCACGAAGGTGACCTTCAGTTTGGCACTGTCCACCACCCAAGCCTTGCCTTCGATGGCTTCGGTCGCACCGCATTTGGTGCAAGAGTTCACCACAGAAATATCACCATCATCCCGCACAGCATAAGTCGCGGTGACATTGGTGCAGCCCGCCTCGAACCGATTGGGAAAGCGGGCGATTTCGTACCAAGTGCCAAGGTAGCGGTTTAGATCGACCTCTGGGGCCACTGCCATTGCAACCGATGCATCGCGCACCTCGGCCTGCGCGGCAATGGGCAGCGCCAGCAGGGCGGCAAGGGTTAGGGATTTAAGCATATAGGATTACCTCGGCAATGGTGCCCGCTTTTCCAGTTTCAGTTTGGCGCGCACCTCGGCTGGCGTGATCACGCGCGCCCCAAGGTTAGAGATTATGCTAACCGCCCGTTCAACCAGTTGGGCATTGGTAGCAAGAACGCCCTTGTCCAGCCAAAGGTTATCTTCCAGCCCCACGCGCACATTGCCGCCTGCCAGAACCGCCGCCGCCACATAGGGCATTTGGTTGCGGCCAATGGCAAAGGCGCTCCAAGGCCAATTGCTGGGCACGTTGTTGACCATTGCCATAAAGGTGTTCAGATCATCGGGCGCGCCCCATGGCACGCCCATGCACAGTTGCACCAGAACCGGGTCGGGGATGATGCCTTCGGTTGCCAGTTGTTTGGCAAGCCAAAGATGGCCCGTATCAAAGGCCTCAATTTCTATGCGCGCGCCTGATGCGACCATACGCGCGGCCATATCGCGGAGTAAGCCCGGCGTGTTGACCATCACATAATCGGCCTCGTTGAAATTCATCGTGCCGCAATCAAGGGTGCAAATCTCGGGCCGGCAGTCGACGACATGGGCCACACGTTCGGCCGCACCCGCCATATCGGACTTCGCGCTCATGCGGTTCATCGCTTCGGTACCGTCAAACATCAAATCTCCGCCCATGCCAGCGGTTAGGTTCAGCACCACATCGGTGCCAGAATCGCGAATACGTTCGGTCAACTCGCGGTACAGCGCCAAATCGCGGCTGGGTTTGCCTGTCTCAGGATCGCGCACATGGCAATGCACCACGGCAGCCCCTGCTTTGGCGGCATCAATGGCGGAAGTGGCAATTTGCGCGGGGCTGCGCGGCACATGGGGGCTGCGGTCTTGCGTGCCGCCAGACCCTGTCACGGCGCAGGTG
>CAXNJD010000081.1:0-5932 GCA_964202545.1 Cypionkella sp. | reverse complement strand
TGGAAGTCCAGCGGTTTAAGCATCACCCTATGGTTGCAGACTTGCTAAAGGGCGGCAAGCGCGTGGCTTATGGCGCGCGCGCCATTTCCGAAGGGGGCTGGCAGTCTATCCCGAAACTCGTTGGGCCTGGTGTGGCGCTGCTGGGGTGTAGCGCGGGGCTGGTCAATGTGCCGCGCATTAAGGGCAATCACAACGCGATGCTATCTGGCATTGCTGCGGCCAATGCTGCGGCTGCGGCCATTGCTGCGGGCCGCGCAAGCGACGAGTTGACCGCCTATGAGACCGATCTGCGCACAGGCCCAATTGCGGCCGATTTGAAGAAAGTGCGCAACGTTAAACCGCTGTGGTCGCGCTATGGGCTGGTTGCCTCGCTGTTTGGCGGGGCTATCAGCATGTGGGCGTCGACCTTTGGGCTGGGCTTGTTCACGCTAAAGCACGGCAAATCCGATGCGGAAGCCACGGGCAAAGCTGCCGATTTTCCTATCATCGATTATCCAAGGCCCGATGGCGTTTTGTCGTTCGACCGCCTTACCAACGTGGCCTTTTCGGCCACAAACCATGACGAAAACCAACCCGCGCATCTAAAACTGCGCGATTCCACCGTTCCAATCCGCGTGAACCTGCCCGAATATGCCGAACCTGCCCAGCGATATTGCCCCGCTGGTGTGTATGAGGTGATCGCAGAAGCAGGGCGCGAGCCGCGTTTTCAGATTAACTTTCAAAACTGCGTTCATTGCAAAACCTGCGATATCAAAGATCCATCGCAGAATATCATATGGACAACGCCAATGGGCGGGGGCGGGCCGAATTACCCCAATATGTAAGCTCGTCCTTCACCTTTTGGTGAGGGATCGAAAAAATCTGCGCATTTCGCCGCTCAGACCCTTGGCCGCATTGTAATTTTCAGCGCCGCGACCTAAGTTTTTGGGAAGTGAACAGGAGCTGCCAATGCCCGCCCTTTCCCGGCCTATTGCTGCGAGTATTTTCTTTTTGTGTATTGGGCTTTCCCCCTCTGCATCCTTTGCGAAAGAAGGTTTTGCAGGGGCGTTTCTGGCGGCAAAAATCGCAGCTGCAAATGCAGATTATCGCGCAGCAGACCTGTGGTATCAACGCGCCTTAGCGCTTGATCCGGCCAATATTGAAATTTTAAATGGTGCGATGATTGCCGCGTTGTCGTTGGGGGATATCTCGCGCGCCTCAGATCTGGCGGCCCAATTGCAGGGGCTGAACGCTGCCAACCAAAACACGCTTTTGGCCCGCATGGCAGGGGCAGCAGAACGCGGTGATTTTGCCGAGATTGTCGAGATTGAAACGCTAGAGCTTTCGACAGGTTCGCTGCAAGATGATCTGCTGGCAGGATGGGCGCTGATTGGCCTTGGCCAAATGAATGACGGTATTGCGCGGTTTGATAAAGTGGCCCAGATGCAAGGTTTAGCGGGGTTTGGCCTGTATCACAAGGCAATTGCGCTGGCGCTTGCGGGCAATTTTGACGCTGCTGCGGCAGCGCTGTCGGCGCCCGAAGCTGGCCCACAGGTCAATGCGCGGCGTGGTGCCATTTTGCAGGCCGAAGTCCTTAGTCAAATTGGGCAGTCTAAACAGGCAGCAGATCTCTTACGCCAGCGTTTTGCAATGGGGCAAGACGCGCGCATAACTGGCATGATTGCTTTGCTGGACGCCGAGCAAGCCCTGCCGATTTCAGGGTTCAAAGATGCGTCTTCGGGTCTGGCAGAGGTTTTCTTTACGGTTGCGGCGGCTTTGGTCACGGAAGGCGACCCTGCTTACACCTTGCTGCAAGCTCGCATCGCCAGCGACCTGCGCCCCGATGACAGCGAGGCGTTACTGTTGACCGCCAGCGTTCTTGAACAGCTAAAGCAATTTGATCTGGCGGCCGAAACCTATGCCCAAATTGTGCAGGGCCACCCCGATTACACAAGCGCCCAAATTGGCCGCGCCGCAGCCGTTTTTTCAGCAGGACGTGGCGAAGAAAGCTTACAGGTCCTCACCGACTTGGCCACGAAATTTCCTGCCGAATTTGATGTGCAACTGGCTTTGGGCCAAGGGCTGCGCCGCGCGGAACAGTTTGAAGCGGCCATCACGGCTTATGATGCAGCGCTTGCGCTGCTGCCGCAAATCTTGCCGCAGAATTGGGCGATTTTTTACAGTCGTGGAATTGCCCATGACAGCCTGCGCCAGTTTGATCTGGCCGAGGCCGATTTTCGCACCGCACTGGACCTGAATCCGAACCAGCCCAATGTTTTGAACTATTTAGGTTATTCGTTGGTGGATCGTGGCGAAAAACTGCAAGAGGCGCTGGGTATGATCCAACGCGCCGTCGCGGCGCGACCAGAATCCGGGTATATCATCGATAGCCTTGGCTGGGCGCTTTATAGACTTGGTCGCTACAGCGAGGCGCTGGCCCCGATGGAACGCGCGGCGCAGCTAGAACCCGTAGATCCTATTGTGACTGACCATTTGGGCGATGTCTATTGGGCCAATGGCCGCCAGCGCGAAGCGATGTTTCAATGGCGCCGCGCGCTTTCTTTTGAACCGACTGAAAAGGATGCCGAACGCATCCGTAAAAAGCTAGAAATTGGTTTAGACGCAGTGCGCGCAAGCGAAGGTGCGCCGCCCTTCCCCGATTTGGACACAGGCGGTTTGTGACCCATGCTGCGGGTCTTTGCCCCTGCCAAGATTAATTTGTGCCTGCACGTCACGGGCCAGCGCACAGACGGCTATCATCTGCTCGATACAGTGGTCGGCTTTTCCAATGTGGGAGATTGGCTTACGCTGACGTCTGGCGGGACAGGGCAAGTGCATCTTTCGGGGCCAGAGGCTGGCAAGCTTTTGGGCGAAAATATCATCACACAGACTCTGGCCGTTTTTGGCGCGCAAGATCTCGATGTGCATTTGGAAAAGAATTTGCCCATAGCCTCGGGTATTGGCGGGGGGTCTTCCGATGCGGCGGCGGCCTATCGAGGGATTATCGCCTTGCAGGACCGCGCGGTTGACCCAACGGACGCGGCCAAACTGTTGGCAATCGGTGCCGATGTGCCGATGTGCGCAGCCGCAGTTCCCGCCCATGTCCAAGGCATTGGCGAGACGATCACGCCGTTGCCAAACCTTGCCCTACTGCATGCCGTATTGGTCAACCCGCGCCAGCATGTCGCCACGCCGCATGTGTTTCGAGCCTTGCACAGCAAACGAAATGCCGCTCTCCTCAGCCTGCCAAGGCGGCTTGATGATCCTGCCACTTTACTGGATTGGCTGCGCGCGCAGCGCAATGATTTGCAGGCCCCGGCCATTGCCGCCGCCCCAATTATTGCAGATGTCTTGGCCGCCATTGCCGCCACAGGCTCGGGGCTGACGCGCATGTCAGGTTCGGGCGCGACGTGCTTTGGAATTTATGAAAACGCCAGTGCAGCGCAAGCGGCAAGCGCGCAAATAAACGCTCGGAACCCTGACTGGTGGATTCTTCCCTGCCAGATCAACGGCAGGGTAAATGTGACCCCTCAGGCGATACGCGCCACAACGTAATCCGCCAAATCGCGCAGCATATCCTTGATCGTATGCTCAGGCATAACCTCTAAGCTGGTCATGGCGCGCGCCGCCCAGTTTAGCGCATCTTGGCGCGCGGCCTCCATCGCGCCATGCCGGGCCATAATTGCGCGGGCCTGTTGCAAATCGCCGTCTGTCTGATCGCCCTTGGCAATGGTTCGGGCCCAAAACGCCCGTTCTTCTGCATTTGCCATAGCTACGGCTTTGATCACTGGCAGGGTCAATTTACGTTCGCGAAAATCGTCACCAGTATTCTTGCCCAGCGCATCGGACGCGCCGCCATAATCTAACAGATCATCCACGATTTGAAAGGCAATACCCAGCGCGTCGCCATAATCAAACAGCGCGCGGGTTTGGGCATCACTGGCCCCCGCAATCACGCCGCCCGCTTCGGTTGCTGCCGAAAACAGGGCAGCCGTTTTGCCGCGCACGACTTGCAAATAAATCGCCTCTGTTGTGGCCAGATCTTGGGCTGCAGTCAGTTGCAATACCTCGCCTTCGGCAATGGTTGCCGATGCATTGGCCAGAATATCCAAAACCCGCAGCGATCCTGTTTCCACCATCAACTGAAAGCTGCGCGCGAACAGATAATCGCCCACCAGAACCGATGATTTGTTATCCCACAAAAGATTCGCCGTAGGACGCCCGCGCCGCCGCTGGCTTTCGTCTACAACATCATCGTGCAGTAATGTGGCCGTGTGAATGAATTCAACAGTTGCGGCCAAATGAATATGGTAGGGGCCGTCATAGCCGCACATCCGCGCGGCCGCTAATGTCAGCATCGGGCGTAGGCGCTTGCCGCCTGCCTCTACCAAATGCGCGGTCACTTCGGGGATGCGCGGCGCATGCTTTGATGCCATCCGCGCGCGGATTATCACGTTGACCGCGTCCAGATCGTCTGTCAAATGCGCAGCCAATCGGTCATGTGGTTTTTGCACGGCGGTCTGCATATGGTTCACGGCTTTCCTCATTTGTGGACGAAGGCGGGCACGGCGGCTAGATTGAAGGGATGAAGCTTTTGCTTTCCACCACCGACCCCACCGCGATTCCCTTCGCGCAAGTCCTTCTTGACGGCGAGGGTATAGACAGCTTTGCGCTGGACGTCCACATGCACGCGTTGCAAGGCGCGATGGGCATTTTGCCGCGCCGCCTGATGGTGCACCCGCGCGATCATTTCCGCGCCCGCGTCGTGCTGGTGGATAATGGCTTTGCGGACGTGGATTTGGAACCGTGATGCCGCTGTCTCATGATGCTTTTCTGTGCGGTAGGCTGCATTTGTGGCAGCCTGTGGCGGGCTACCGCGCGGCGACCGATGCAGTATTGCTCGCGGCGGCTTGTTCTGCCGCCCCGGGTCAATCGGTTTTGGATTTGGGCTGCGGGGTAGGGGCGGCTAGCCTGTGTTTGGCGGCGCGTGTGCCAGACCTGCAACTGGCGGGGCTGGATGTGCAGCCCGAATACGCAGACCTTGCCCGCCGTAACGCCGCCGAGAACGGCTTTGCGATGCAGGTGGAAACGGGCGATTTGGCGGCCATGCCGCGCAGCCTGCGCCGTGATTTCGATCATGTCATTGCCAACCCGCCCTATTATCCAAAAGGCGGCACACCCAGCCCCCATGCGGGCCGCGCTACTGCATTGCAGGTGGGCGATGCGCCTTTGGGCGATTGGGTAAGCGCCGCTGCGCGCCGCCTTGCCCCGCGCGGTTGGTTGACATTGATCTGTGGCGCAGATGGCCTGCCCGAGGTGTTGGCGGCAATGGGCGATAAGCTGGGGTCAGCCTCTGTTTTGCCCCTAACCGCACGCGAAGGCCGACCCGCGCTGCGCGTCATTTTGCGCGCGCGCAAGACGGGCAAAGGTGCGTTTCGGCTGCTTGCACCCTTTGTTATTCATGCAGGCAATGCCCATGACGGCGACCGCGAAAGCTATACCGCCGCCGCGAACGCCGTTTTGCGCGGCGGCGAAAGTCTTTCTGCCGCATTCGATTAAAATTTTCGCCCCTTGATTGTGAAGAATTGATGACAGAATCGAAAAACTGTGGTGCACTGGTCTTACGGCTTTTTAACCTAGGAGGTTCGAATGACTGTTGCTTCCCACATCGTTGAATTGAAAAGAAAGCACGAGCATCTGTCAGATGCAGTGGAACGCGCGCAGCGCAGCCCTGCGGTCGACGCGCTGGAAATCGCAGAAATGAAAAAGCAAAAGCTAAAGCTGAAGGAAGAAATCAGCCGCCTTACCCAGCATTAAGGCGGTTTTGCTTTAATCGCCAGATGATTTCGCGGCGCGGGCTGCCAGCGCCGCCCCTGCTGTGATCGGCAGCGCAGCTAAGGCCAGCGCGGGCGTGGCTGTGCTTATTCCCGCTGCGACTAAGGCTAGGGTAGAT
>CAXNJD010000080.1:0-5939 GCA_964202545.1 Cypionkella sp. | reverse complement strand
CCGCCGCGCCGCTTCGCGCAGGGAAAACCCCTCGATCCCTTTTTCGGCAATAATTTCATCAGCAGCGGCAATCAGCGCTGCCCGCAGATTGCCGTGCTGGTAGGGGGATTCATCCGAAGATTGCATCTATACACCGATTAGATTACACGCTATATCCATCTTAACGCTGTTCAGATTTAAACCACAAGAAGGGATGACGCCATGACACAGAAGCCTTGGGTCACATGGGCCTTGGTTGCACTGACGGCCTTTGTGATGATTGGCGGGGGCGCGGCGCATTTGGCCAGCCTGCAAGGTTTTGCGCCACTTGTCCCAAAGTTTCTGCCAGCCGTGCCCGTGATTCTAGCCGCAGGCGTGGTGCAAATCATCATTGGGGCGGCGGCCATTTGGCCGCGCACACGCGCACTGGGGGCATTGGCCTTTGCGGCCCTTTGCGGCGCCTATATGCCGCTGCATCTGTGGGATTTCATCCGCCCCGACCCCGTTTTTGCACCGCCCACCGCAGCAACAGTGCGGGTTGTGGTGCAGGGCCTATTTATCTGGGCAGGCGTAGCGCTGTGGCGGCGCAGCAAAGCCTAACGCGCTGCATGGTATTTTCCTACCGCTTAGAGTAAACCGCCCCAAAGCCAAAGGAATACGCCATGAGCCACGCAGACCGCCCGCAAATCACCCTGATTACCCCGGCCACATTTGAATTGGACGTGTTTCCAGACCAACTGGCACGTGTGATGGACGCGGTAGACATCGCCTGTTTGCGCCTGACCCTTGCCAGCGTGGATGCCGATTTCATCGCCCGAGCCGCCGATGCCTGCCGCGTGGTGGCCCACGCCCGCGACGTGGCGATCGTGATTGAAAACCATGTAAAACTGGTGGAACCGCACGGGCTGGACGGAGTGCATTTGAGCGAGGGCGCGCGCCAAGTGCGCGCCCTTCGCAAAGATTTGGGCGCGGATGCCATCATTGGCGCCTACTGCGCAGGATCGCGTCATGACGGCATGGCAGCAGCCGAAGCGGGGGCAGATTACGTGGCCTTTGGCCCTGCAGGCCCCAGCCCGTTGGGCCGCGCCGAACCTGTAGAGTTCGATACAATTGAATGGTGGAGCCAAGTCATTGAAACCCCCTGCATCACCGAAGGCGCACTGACAGCAGACCTGATCGCCCGCTTCGGCCCCGTGACCGATTTTTTCGGGATCGGGCCAGAGATTTGGGGCGCGGAGGATGCGGCGGCGGGGCTAAAGGACCTACTGAAAGGTCTGTGATAGGCCTGCCCTTACCACCTTTTCACATTCCGCCGCCAGTTCCTTGCGCCCTGCAAAATCCGCCACGCGCAAGGGCGGATGCAGTATCACGTCAATCCGCCCCTGCCCCTTAGCTGCCAAAGTCGCAATAAGATGCGGGGCAAAGTCCATATCGCCCCACCAGCCGTAAAAATTGGCAGGCTGACCCAGAGGGGTGGTATAGCGAAGTGTGGCGGGCTGCACGTGAACATCTCCCATCCCTTCGCCATAAAGCGCGGCAAATAGGGTCGGTTTGAACGGCAAGATAAAGGTGCTGTCAGTGCTTGTACCTTCGGGGAAAAACAGCAGGCGGTGCCCCGCGCGCAGGCGGGATTCAAATTCCAATTGCTGGCGCTTTGCCTCCACCACTTTGCGGGTGATAAACAGCGTGCCTGTGGCGCGCGCCAGCCAGCCAATAGCGGGCCATGCCGCCACTTCGGATTTACTGACGAAATACACCCTTTGCGCGGCGTTTAGCGCGAAGATATCCAGCCAAGAGGCGTGGTTGGCCACCACAAGCCCGCGCTGCGACATTGGTCTGCCGTGCACAGAAAAGCGAAAGCCCATCAGCCACAACGCCGCGCGGCAGACGGCTTGGGTCAGATAGGGCGTGACCGGACGCGCGGGCCCAAACAGCGGGGCCTCAATAGCGCGCAATACCAGCTTAACCGCCAGCCCGCCAAACACCAGCGCACCCACGATGCTGCCGCGCAGGGCGATACGTGCCCAGCCGCCAAACCCAAAACGCCCACTCATCCCCGCCCTGCCTTACGGGTATAAAACTCGCGGTGCCGCGCGCTCATGTTAGCGGTGTCCATCACAAGACAAACATCGGTGGTGTTAAATGCATGATCCACCCACGCGCCCTGCCCCACAAACCCGCCAAGGCGCAGATAGGCTTTCAGCAAGTTAGGAACCCCCGCTAAGGCCCTCGCGCGGTTTATCTGCGCAGGCGGCAAAATGTCCATCGTCACCCCATGCGGGGCGCGGGCGGTCACGCGCATGTCGGGAGGGGCAAGGTGGTTGTGGTGCAAATATGACAGCGGTTGTGCCAGCGCGGCCACATCGGTGCCATGCAACGATGCAGGGCCAAACATCACCTCAACCTCGTGCCGCAGCACATAATCGGCCAGCCCATTCCACAAATGCAGCATGGCCGAGCCGCCGCGATATTCAGGATGCACGCAAGACCGCCCCAGTTCCATCAGCCTGCGCCCGCTGCTGCGCAAGGGGCTTAGATCAAACTCATCCTCGGCATAAAAACGCCCGCCCTGCCCCAACGCCTGGCTGCGCAGCAGACGATATACCCCAACAACAGGGTTCTCACTACGCGCCGCGCGGTCTGGATCAATCAACAGCAAATGATCAAAAATCGCATCAAATGCGTCAATCTCTAGCCCCTGCGCATGATCTACCATCGGCCCATCTGCGCCCAATTCCTGCACAAACACCAGATATCGCAGGGCTTGGGCCGCGCGCAGATCATCCTTGGTTGCGGCAAGGCGCAGTTCAAACGGCGGATCGGCGGATTTATCGTTCATTTAGGCCGCCTTTGGCCGATGCCGTGGCCCCGTTCGAAATTACAGACAATTTTAACATTTTTTAAACTAATATCCCGCTTAAGTTGAGAAGTCGCGCGTCAGGGTGACTTGATCGCTGTCCATCACCACTTTGCCCGCATGTTCAAAATTGACTGTCACCTTGGCCCCGACTGCCGATTGCACCTGCCCCAGCCCCCAATCGGGGCGGCTAGGGTGGCGCACCAGCATTCCCGGCTCTAATAAGTTGCGCATCTTGCCCCTATCACAGGAAACACCCCTTGCTTGATCCCATTCATCTGGCCGCCCTTGTCGCCTCGCGTATCTGTCACGACCTTATTAGCCCAATTGGTGCCATCGGCAACGGGGTAGAGTTAATGATCATGGATGCTTCAGGCGCATCCAGCCAAGAAATGGCGCTGATCATGGAAAGTGCGGGCCATGCCAACGCGCGCATCCGCTATTTTCGCATTGCCTTTGGCCTATGCGCCCCTGATCAGCGCTTAGGGCGCGGCGAGGTTGCGGGAATTTTGGCCGATCTTGCTGCGGGCGGGCGGATGAAAGTGGTCTGGGACAGCCCGCAAGACCTACCACGGCGCGATGTAAAGATGGCCTTTCTGGCGCTGATGTGTCTGGAAACGGCGATGGTTCAAGGCGGGGATGTGGCCATTTCTATGGGCGAGGCGGGCTGGAAGCTGACCGCCCGCGCAGCGCGGATCAAGCAAGACCCCGCGCTGTGGGACGGACTTGCGCGCGACACCAACCGAAACGCCTATGACGACATTGCCGCAGCGCAGGTGCATTTCCCCTTGTTGGCGCTAGAAGCCGCGCGCCAACATCGCAGCATTTCCGTTTCGGGCGGCGAAGCCGAGGGCGCGCTGACGATCAGCTTTTAAGTGCGACCCCGCTAAACCCTAACCGTGCCGTTCCCTGTGACCAAATACTTAAAACTGGTCAACTGATCGGCCCCAACAGGCCCGCGCGCATGCATCTTGCCTGTGGCAATACCAATCTCGCCGCCCATGCCAAATTCGCCGCCATCGGCAAACTGGGTGGACGCGTTGTGCATCAAAATCGCGCTGTCCAGATGTTTGAAGAAATGCGCGGCAGTGGCGGCGTTTTCGGTTAGGATCGATTCCGTGTGCTGGCTGCCATAGCGTTTGATATGGGCGATCGCCTCGTCCACCCCGTCCACCAATTTGGCGGCGATGATCATGTCCAGAAACTCACGGCCAAAATCATCGGGCGCGGCCTGCACCGTGCCTGGGATTTTCAAAAATTCACCTTCCGTGCGCACTTCAACGCCAGCCTTGATCAGATCTTCAATCAACACCGCGCCATGTTTGGTGTAAAACTGCCAGTCAATCAGCAAGCATTCCGCTGCCCCGCAAATGCCCGTGCGGCGGGTTTTGGCGTTCAGCACCACGCGGCGGGCTTTTTCCAAATCTGCATCGCGGTCGGCGTACACGTGGCAGATGCCTTCAAGATGGGCAAACACAGGCACCCGCGCTTCGCGCTGGACAAGGCCCACCAGCCCCTTGCCACCGCGCGGCACGATCACATCGATATAATCAACAGCGCCCAGCATTTCCGACACCATCGCTCGGTCTGATGTGGCAACCAGTTGGATTGCAGCTTCAGGCAGGTTTGCAGCGCGCAGGCCCTCTACCATGCAGGCGTGAATCGCTTCCGATGAATTCTGACTATCAGATCCTGCGCGCAAAATCACCGCATTGCCCGCCCATAGGCACAGCGCGCCTGCATCAGCGGTCACATTGGGGCGCGCCTCAAAGATCACGCCAATCACGCCAAGCGGGGTGGCAACGCGCTGAATATGAAGCCCATTGGGCCTATCCCATTCAGCCAAAACGCGCCCAACTGGGTCTTTTTGTTCGGCAATCGCGCGCAGGGCATCGGCAATACCGCGCAACCGTGCGCCGTTCAGCATCAGGCGGTCTAGCATAGCTTTGGACAGGCCCTTTTCCGCGCCCGCCGCCAAATCCAAAACATTGGCATCCAATATCTGCGTTTCATGCGCCAAGATCGCCGCCGCCGCCGCTTGCAGCGCCACAACCTTCCGCTCAGATGAAGCAATCGCCAACTCCGCCGCCGCCGCTTTGGCCGCCTGCCCCATCTCGCGCATCAGCGCCTTTGCATCAAAGCTCATCTCCAGCCCTTTCATATTGGCGCAAATATCCTCGCCGAAGGCATCCACCCTAAATTACAAGATCATCGCGGTGGATCAAGGCCGCCCGCCCCGCATAGCCCAAAATCGCCTCGATATCGCCACTGCGATGCCCCGCAATCGCCCGCGCCTCATCGGCGGTATAGCGGATAAGGCCCTTGCCCAAAACATCGCCGTTTGGGGCCAGAATGGCCACAGGCTCGCCGCGCCCGAAGCGGCCCGACACTTCGGTCACCCCAGCGGGCAGCAGCGATTTGCCCTGCGCCATCGCGCGCACGGCCCCTGCGTCCAGCCGCACCTCGCCCTTGGGCTTCATCGCGCCAATCCAGCGTTTGCGCGCGGCCTGCGGATCGCCCTTTGCCAAAAACCACGTGCGCGCCGCGCCGTTCGCCAGCGCGGTGAGCGGCCGAAGGGTTGACCCCTCCATAATCGCCATGGCGCAGCCCCCCGCGACAGCGGTTTTCGCCGCCATCAACTTGGTTTTCATGCCGCCTTTGGACAGGCTCGATATTGGGTCGCCCGCCATAGCCTCGATTGCGGCAGTGATCGTTTCCACCAGATCGAAACGCTGGGCGGTGGAGTCTTCTTTGGGGTTGGCCGAATAGAACCCATCGACATCCGACAGCAAAATCAGCTGATCCGCCCCCACCGTCACGGCGATTTGCGCGGCCAATCTGTCGTTATCGCCAAAGCGGATTTCATCGGTGGCCACAGTGTCATTTTCATTCACAATCGGCACCACGCCTAGGCCCAGCATGGTCTCCATCGTAGCGCGGCTGTTTAGGTATCTGCGGCGATCTTCGGTATCTTCCAGCGTGACCAAAACCTGCCCTGCGATAATGCCGTGGGGGGCAAGCGCTTCGGAATAGGCCCGCGCCAGTTGGATTTGCCCCACCGCCGCTGCCGCTTGCGATTGTTCCAGCGTTAAATCACCACTGC
>CAXNJD010000079.1:0-5969 GCA_964202545.1 Cypionkella sp. | reverse complement strand
AGGCCGCCCTGCCACTGGCCTTCATAGTCAAACCCATCTAGGCGGCGAAAGCTGCCATAGCCTTCGGGCAGGCCCGCCACAAAATTGCCTTCATAGATGGAGCCGTCAGAATAGGTTTTTGAAATTTGTTCGGCGCGAGCAGGCGCAATGGTGGTCAAGGCTGTCGCCATGACCACAGCCAGAACCAAGCCTTTTGCCCAAACCCTCACGCAGCGCTCCCGTCTTATGCTGATGACATCTAGCGGCGCGCGCAGGGCGAAACAAGGTCGATCCGCTGGCCTGCCCTTTCCAATACCTTCGAACATGTTAGAACAGGGGTGTCTTATGGAGTTGCAAATGTCTGCCACCTTTCGCCTGACCCTTGCCCAGTTGAACCCCGTTTTGGGCGCGCTTGCGGCCAATGCCGCCGCTGCCCACGCGGCGTGGCAAGCGGGGCGTGATGCTGGGGCCGACATGGTCGCGCTAAGCGAGATGTTTATCACTGGCTATCAGACCCAAGACCTGATCTTGAAACCAGCCTTTGCACATGCCGCAGTGGCGCAAATCGAGGCACTGGCAAAGGACTGCGCCGATGGCCCTGCCTTGGGGATCGGCGGGCCGCATTTGGGCCAAGATGGGCAGTTGTTTAACGCCTATTACATCTGCCAAGGCGGGGGCATTGCTGCGACTGTCCTAAAGCATGAATTGCCCAACGATGGCGTGTTTGACGAAAAGCGCATTTTCGCCAGCGCGCCGCTGCAAGGCCCCTATGCTGTTGGCCCTGTGCGCATTGGCACGCCTATTTGCGAAGATGCGTGGCATGCCGATGTGGCCGAAACATTGGCCGAGACGGGCGCGCAGATTTTGCTGGTGCCCAACGGGTCGCCCTATCACCGCGCCAAGCAAGAGGTGCGACTGCGGCTGATGCGCGCGCGCGTGGCAGATACGGGGCTGCCGCTGGTGTATCTGAACATGGTTGGCGGGCAGGATGACCAAGTGTTCGATGGCGCGTCTTTTGTGCTAAACCCAGATGGCGGTTTGGTGGCGCAATTGCCGCAGTTTGAAACAGCGCTTGTTCATATCGACTTTGACGAAACTCTTGATGGTTGGCGCGCAAGGCCTGCGCCGATTGCCGCCCTTCCCGATGAATATGAGACCGATTATACCGCTATGGTGCTGTCCTTGCGCGATTATATGGGCAAGACGGGGTTCAAAAAGGCGGTTCTGGGCCTGTCAGGTGGGGTCGATTCGGCGCTGGTGGCGGCAATTGCGGCAGATGCGCTGGGGCCCGAGAATTTGCGCTGCGTGATGCTGCCGTCGCGGTTCACCTCAAAATCCAGCCTTGATGATGCCACTGCTGTCGCCCGCTCCATTGGCTGCCATTTGGACACGGTTTCCATCGCAGGCCCGCAAGAGGCCAGCCTTACCGCTTTGGGCGATTTGTTTGCAGGCACGCCCGAAGGGCTAACCGAAGAAAACTTACAATCGCGTCTGCGCGGCTTGCTGCTGATGGCGCTGTCGAATAAATTTGGCGAAATGCTGCTGACCACGGGTAATAAATCGGAAATGGCGGTGGGCTATTGCACGATTTATGGCGATATGAACGGCGGGTATAACCCGCTGAAAGACCTATACAAAACCCGCGTTTTTGAAACCTGCCGCTGGCGCAACGCCAATCACCGCGCCTTTATGCTGGCCCCGAACGGTGTGCTGATCCCGCCGACTGTTATCGACAAGCCACCCAGCGCAGAACTTCGCGAAAATCAGCGCGATGATGACAGCCTACCGCCCTATCCCGTTTTGGATGCCATTTTGGACGGATTGGTTGACCGCGATTGCAGCGTGGCCGACCTGATCGCAAGCGGCTTTGATGCGGCCACAGTCAAACGGATTGAACATCTGCTGTATTTGGCCGAATACAAACGCTATCAATCCCCGCCTGGCACGCGGCTGACTGCCCGCGCCTTTGGCACGGATCGCCGCTACCCGATCGTGAATCGCTGGCGCGATGCGCGCTAGCCTGCCGATTTCGCAGCTTTGTTACACAGTCTGATTAGGCTGCGGTCAAACTGGGGGATATCATGAAGAAATATGTAATTCTGGCTGCGCTATTGGGTTTTGCCGCTGCAACGAGGGCCCATTCGGAAACCCTGCGCGTGCTAAGTTTCAACATCTACGGCGGCGGTGCGAATGACGATACGGGCATTGAAGAAACACTTGCCGCGATCAAGGCGGCCAATCCTGATGTGATCGGCATGCAGGAAACCCGCGTTGAAACCGACCCTTGCGAAGCAGATTATTGCCCTGCGACGGGCCTTTCGGTCGCCAAGTCTATCGCGGATGCGCTGGGTTTTTATTATTACGATCAAACGCAAGAGAACGCGGCGCTTTGGGCAAATGCAATTTTGTCGCGCTATCCCATTGGTGCGGCATCGAAAAATGATTTGGGCGTGCCTTTGGACGTAAACGGCAAAACGGTCTGGCTGTTCAACATCCATTTAGATGACAGCCCTTATCAACCCTACCAATTGCTGAATATCGAATACGGCGCAGCCCCCTTTATCAAAACCGAATCGCAGGCTGTTGAGTTTGCCAATTCCACACGTAAGCCTGCAATGGATTTGCTGTTTGCTGATATGCAAGCAGCGCAGGGCGCGGCCGCGGTGTTCGTAACAGGCGACTTTAACGAACCAAGCCATCATGATTGGACAAAGGCCGCAGTTGACGCAGGCCATCATCCCCTTGCCGTGGCTTGGCCGACCACCAAACGCCTTTCCGATGGGGGCTTTGTCGATACGTACCGCGCGGTCTACCCCGACCCAGTCGCCAAACCCGCCTATACTTGGACACCCCGCTATGACGAAGCTGCCACCGATGACCACCCAGACCGGATTGACTTTGTCTTTGCCAAAGGGGCGGGTTTGACTGTGGAAAATGCTGCAATTTTGGGCGAAGACGGGCCGCGCAGTGATATCAAAGTGATGCCTTGGCCATCAGATCACCGCGCATCAATGGCCGAAGTGTCGTTCTAGAAACGGGGTGGCGCAGCCAAAAGCGATTGCATTTATGCGGCGCTGCGTAAAGATTGCGGCAATGCCAACCTGAAAGCTATGCGCAATGGAACAGGCCAAGACCAGACCGCTAGAGACTGATATTGACACATTTCTTGCCAAACTACAGCCAGCGCGCCAAGCCGAGGCGCGGCTGTTGGTCCAGATTTTTGGCGAAGTGACGGGCTTTCCTGCGCGCATTTGGGCGGGGCGGATGGTGGGATTTGGGCGATATGAATACCGCTATGAAACGGGGCATTCAGGGCAGTCTTTGGCGACTGGCTTTGCAATGGGGCGGGCGGAAATCTCAATCTATATCATGCCTGGTTACACCGATTTCGCGGCTATTCTTGCAGGGCTGGGCAAACACCGATTAGGCAAGTCCTGCCTTTACCTGCGCCGCCTGACGGATGCGCGTCAGGATACCCTGCGCGCACTTATCCGCGCGGGGCTAGAGGATTTGAGCAAACGTTGGCCCATCTGGCCCGCCTAAATCCGCTTCAAGCGGATCACCGCCCATGCAACAATCCCCCCCGCTTGGGCCTTTCCCTGCGCCACAAGGCCAAGTATAGATGCTTGGCCTGCCTCAGCCCTGAGTCGCGGGCTGCATCATCGCACAAGTTTAGGATAACGCCCGCATGTCCATCTTATCTGGTATTTTCTCGTCCGACATGGCCATTGACCTTGGGACGGCAAACACGCTGGTCTACGTGCGCGGGAAAGGGATTGTGCTGAACGAGCCTTCGGTCGTGGCCTATCAGGTAAAGGACGGGCGCAAGCAGGTCTTGGCAGTGGGCGATGACGCGAAACTGATGCTAGGCCGCACCCCTGGCAGCATCGAGGCGATCCGCCCAATGCGCGACGGCGTTATCGCCGATTTTGACAGCGCCGAAGAAATGATCAAACATTTCATCCGCAAAGTGCACCGCCGCACGACGTTGTCCAAACCAAAGATCATTGTCTGCGTTCCCTATGGCGCGACCCCCGTGGAAAAGCGGGCTATCCGCCAATCGGTACTTTCGGCAGGCGCGCGCCGCGCAGGGCTGATCCCTGAACCCATCGCAGCCGCCATTGGCGCAGGCATGCCAATTACAGACCCCACGGGCAATATGGTTGTCGACATCGGCGGCGGGACGACCGAGGTTGCCGTGCTGTCGCTGGGCGATATCGTTTATGCCCGCTCGGCCCGCGTTGGGGGCGACCGTATGGACGAGGCGATTATCAGCTATTTGCGCCGTCAGATGAACCTTTTGGTCGGCGAAGCAACGGCCGAGCGGATCAAAACCAGTATCGGCACAGCGCGGATGCCCGATGATGGGCGCGGGCAAACGATGTTGATCCGTGGCCGCGATATTTTGAACGGTGTGCCCAAAGAATTGGAAATCAACCAAGCCCAAATCGCCGAGGCACTGGCCGAACCCGTGCAGCAAATTTGTGATGCCGTGATGCAGGCGCTGGAAACCACACCGCCTGACCTTTCGGCCGATATCGTAGATCGCGGTGTGATGCTGACAGGGGGCGGCGCGCTGCTGGGCGAGCTTGACCTATCTTTGCGCGAACAAACGGGTCTCTCTATTTCCATTGCAAATGACCCGCTCAGCTGCGTGGCGCTGGGAACAGGCAAAGCGCTAGATTTTGAAAAAGAGCTTCGGCACGTTATTGATTACGATAGCTAAGCACCCATTTTGCGGGTACTAGGCATGATTTTTCCAAGCAAAGGACTTTGCAGGGGCACATGGGACGTAAGCCCAACCGCGATATCGAATTGGCAGGCCCGTTTCGGCTGATCATCGTGGGTGTCACGGTGCTTGTCCTATTGGCATTGTTTGTGCTGTGGCGCGTGCAAGGGCCGCGGGCAGAAACCTTTCGCGCCAATATCACCGACCGCATCGCGCCCGCACTGCAATGGGCTGCGACCCCCATCACATGGGCTGCCAATGTCGCGGGCGATTTTCATTCTTATGCGCGGCTGTACGAGCAGAACCAGCAGTTGCGCGAAGAATTGCGCCAGATGAAAGCTTGGAAAGAAGCCGCGCTGCAACTGGAACAGCAAAACGCCCGCTTGTTGGACTTGAATAATGTTCGGCTAGACCCAAAGTTGACCTATTTGACAGGTGTTGTGCTGGCCGATAGCGGCAGCCCGTTTCGGCAATCCGTGCTAATCAATGCAGGCGTGCGCGATGGTATCCGCGATGGCTGGGCCACGATGGATGGTATCGGGCTGGTGGGGCGCATTGCAGGCGTGGGCGAGCAAACAGCGCGGGTGATGCTGCTGACCGATACCAACAGCCGCGTCCCAGTGACCATTCAACCTTCTGGACAAAGGGCGATATTATCGGGCGATAACTCGGCGCTGCCGCCGCTCGATTTCATCGAAGACCCCAGCGTGATTGCAGCAGGGGATTTGGTGGTATCTTCGGGCGACGGTGGTATTTTTCCTGCGGGGCTGGTGGTGGGCAAAGTGGTTCTAACCGAAGACAAACGCCTGCGCGTGCGCCTTGAGGCGCAGATGGCGCGGCTAGAGTTTTTGCGCGTTCTGCGCAGCCACGAACTTGACCCAATCACCAGCACAGGCGGGCTGCTTGCGCTGCCCCCTATTCAAGGCCCCCCGGCCCCCACGGCGGCAGACCTTGGCCCTGCCACTGCCGTCAAGGCAGAGGGCGAAGAGGGGGCATCCCAATGATAGATCCAGTCACTTTTGGGCTGTGGCGCGGACGGATTGGCTTTGCAGCCATCATCACAACGCTGATCTTTATTGCGCTGCTGCCCATGGGCGGCGAGGCAGGACGTCTGCCTGGCCCTGATCTGATGACGTGTTTCGTCTTTGTATGGATGATGCGCCGCCCCGATTATTTGCCGCTTTGGTTGCTTGCAGGGGCAATGGTGCTGTCGGATATCCTGCTGATGCGGCCTTTTGGCTTGTGGGCCGCTTTGGTGGTT
>CAXNJD010000078.1:0-6027 GCA_964202545.1 Cypionkella sp. | reverse complement strand
TGTTCATCGTGCCCAAAATTTTGGTCTATGACGATGGCAGTTTGGGCGCGCGCAATGGGGTTTCGGTGGGCAGCATCGAAAACAAGATGGGCATTCACGGCAATGCCACCTGCGTGATGAATTACGATGGGGCGGCGGGCTATCTTTTGGGCGACTTGCACAAAGGGATGCGCGCGATGTTCACCATGATGAACGAGGCGCGCATTGGCGTGGGCCTGCAAGGGTATGCCGTGGCCGAAGCGGCCTATCAGGCCAGTCTTGCCTATGCCAAAGACCGACTTCAGGGCCGCGATGTGACGGGCGCGAAAAACCCTAGCGGCCCCGCAGACCCGCTGATCGTGCACCCCGATATTCGCCGCAATTTGATGGAGCAGAAATCTTTCGTAGAAGGCGCGCGGGCGCTAACCTTTTGGGGCGCAAATCTGATTGACCGCGCGGCACGGTCCGGGGACGCGCAGGCTGAAGGGCTGATTTCCCTGCTGACCCCCGTGATTAAGGGCTTTCTCACCGACAAAGGGTTTGAAATGGCCGTGCAGGCCCAGCAAATTTGGGGCGGGCATGGCTATATTGAAGATAACGGAGCCGCTCAGTTCGTGCGCGATGCCCGCATTGCCCAGATATACGAGGGCGCGAATGGCATTCAGGCGCTAGACCTTGTGGGGCGCAAATTGGAGGCGGGTGGCGGCAAGCCGATTATGGCCCTGTTCGAGATGGTCAAAGGGTTTATCAAGGAAAACGAGGGGGATACCCGCATGGCCCCTTTCCTTGGCCCACTGAAAGCTGCGTCAAAAGATGTGCAAGCAGGCGCGATGTATTTCATGGAACACGGGCTGAAAAACCCCAACAATGCCCTCGCTGGGGCTTATGACTTTATGCATATGATGGGCCACACCGTGCTGGGCCTGATGTGGGCGCGCATGGCCAAGGCTGCCTATTTGGCACTGGATGCAGGGCGCGGCGATGCGGTATTTTTGAACGGCAAAATCACTACGGGGCAGTTTTATATGGCCCGATGCCTGCCCGCGACCGCGCTGCATTTGGTGCGAATTAAAACGGGAGGCGATGTGGTGATGTCTTTGCCAGACGCGGCGTTTTAGGGAGGGCTTTCTGACATGCCAAAACGCTTTCGCATGACGCGGCATTTTCCTGTGGCGATGACCGAAGACGGCTATCGCGCCCTGCGCAAATTTTCCGCCGAGGCGGGCCTGAACGAGGGCGAGGCGCTGTCGTTTCTGTTCGAAAACTTCGCATCGGTCATCGATAAAGATAACCTTACGCAGCGCCTGCGCCTGTTTAATTCTGAACTGGCAGATCGGCAGAAATAGTCCAGAAAGGGCTGACCATGACGATGAAACTCTATTGTTTTGGCGAAAGCGGCAACGCCTATAAGGTGGCGCTGGCGCTAACCTTTCTGGAGCTGGAATGGGAACCGATTTTCGTTGATTTCTTCAAGGGCGAGGCGCGCAGCCCCGAATTTAAGGCCATCAATGAAATGGGCGAGGTGCCTGTGTTGGTAGACGGCGATACCACGCTGACACAATCGGGCGTGATTTTGGATTACTTGTCCAGCAAAACGGGCAAACTGGGCGGCAAATCAGCGTCCGAGCGGCGCGAAGTGCTGCGCTGGCTGTTTTGGGACAATCATAGGTTTTCCACTGTGATCGGTAGCACGCGTTTTCTGACAAATTTCATTCACGAGGATAAACGCCCCGCAGGTGTTATTCCGTTTCAAATGGGCCGGCTGAAAGCGGCCTATACAGTTCTAAACGACCATCTTGCGGCGCAGACTTGGGTCGCTGGCAAGGAAATGACCATCGCTGATCTGTCGCTCTGCGGATATCTTTATTACCCAGAGCCTTATGGATTTGATCGCGCAGTTTGGCCCCACATTGACGCGTGGCTAACGCGCATTTCTGCCGCCAAAGGCTGGAAGCACCCCTATGATCTGATGCAGCGCGCCTTTGTGGCAGCCTAAGGAGACTGTGATGACTGATGCATTCATCTATGACGCCATTCGCAGCCCGCGCGGGAAGGGCCGCGCTGATGGCGCACTGCACGAAGTTACGGCAGTGTCCCTTTCGGCGCGGATGCTGGATGCGCTGACCGCGCGCAACGGGCTGCAAGGCCACGCTGTCGAGGATGTTATTTGGGGCAACGTGACCCAAGTGGGCGAGCAGGGCGGATGTCTTGCGCGCAGCGCTGTACTTGCATCGAAACTTGACCAATCCATCCCTGGCCTTGCGATCAACCGCTTTTGCGCATCGGGCATCGAGGCGGTGAATTTGGCCGCAAACCAAGTAAAGGGCGGCGCGGGGGCCGCCTATATCGCGGGCGGGGTGGAAATGATGGGCCGCGTGCCGATGGGCAGCGATGGGGCCGCGATTGCGGTTGACCCGCAGCTTGCCATGGGCACCTATTTTGTACCGCAGGGCATTTCGGCAGATATCATTGCAACCGAATACAGCTTTACCCGCCAGATGGTGGACGCGCTTGCCGTGGAAAGCCAGCGGCGCGCAAGCCTAGCATGGGCGGAGGGCCGCTTTGCCAAATCGGTGGTTCCCGTGCTGGATCAAAACGGCCTGACCATCCTAGACCGAGACGAATATATGCGCCCGCAAACCGATATGGCGGCGCTATCAGCCCTGAAACCAGCCTTTGCCGAAATGGGCGAGGTGATGCCGGGCTTTGATAAAGTTGCGCTGATGAAATACCCGCATCTGGAACGCATCAACCACGTTCATCACGCAGGCAATTCTTCGGGCATTGTCGATGGCGCTGCCGCCATGCTAATTGGCAATGCGGAATTTGGAAAGGCGCATGGGCTAAAGCCTCGCGCCCGTATCAAAGCCACCGCAAAAATCGGCACCGATCCCACGATCATGCTGACAGGTCCTGTGCCTGCCACGCAGAAAATTCTCGCCGATTCGGGGATGAAAATTTCCGACATTGATTTGTTCGAGGTGAACGAGGCTTTTGCATCCGTCGTGCTGCGGTTCCAGCAGGCGTTTGATATTGACCCCGCGCTGGTCAACGTCAACGGCGGATCTATCGCCATGGGTCACCCCTTGGGCGCAACAGGCTGCATCATCATCGGCACGCTGCTGGACGAATTGGAACGCACAGGCAAAGGCACGGGCCTTGCCACGCTGTGCATCGCCAGCGGCATGGGCGTGGCGACCATTATCGAGAGGGTGTGAAAATGAGCAACGCAAGCAAAGATTTCACCTATTCCGTCGACGCCGATGGCGTGGCCACGATCATGTGGGATACGGTTGGCCGTTCGATGAATGTCATGTCCTCGGACGGGTTTTTGGTGCTGGACGGCATGGTTGACGCGGCGCTGAAAGATGTGTCCGTAAAGGGCCTGATCATCACATCGGGCAAAAAGGATTTCGCGGGCGGGATGGATTTGAACGTGCTGGCCGATATGCGGCGCGGCGGCGCGCAGACGATTTTCGATATGATCATGGGCACGCACGGCATTTTGCGCAAAATTGAACGCGCAGGGATGGACCCCAAAACGCTAAAAGGTGGCAAGCCGATTGTGGCCGCGCTGACGGGCACCGCGCTGGGGATTGGGTTTGAAATTCCGCTTGCCTGCCACCGCGTTATTGCGGCCGATAATCCACGCGCAAAAATCGGCCTGCCTGAAATTATGGTGGGTATTTTTCCAGGTGCGGGGGGCACCACACGACTGGTGCGCAAAATGGGCGCGATGATGGCCGCGCCGTTTTTGCTGGAAGGCAAGCTGTCTGACCCAAAATCGGCCAAAAGCGCTGGGCTGATTGATGAGGTGGTCGCGCCCGAAGATTTACAAAAACGCGCTAAGGAATGGGTGCTGGCGGCCACAGATGCCGATATCGTCAAACCTTGGGATCGCAAAGATTACAAAATGCCAGGCGGTGCGCCCTATCACCCTGCGGGTTATATGACCTATGTCGGCGCAAATGCGATGATCAACGGACGCACGCAGGGGGTTTTCCCTGCGGCGAAGGCCCTGCTGTCGGCGGCATATGAAGGCGCGCTGGTGCCGTTTGATGTGGCGCTGAAAATCGAGGCGCGGCATTTTACATCGATTCTGCTAAACCCATCCTCTAGCGCAATGATCCGCACGCTGTTCATTGGCAAAGAGGCTCTGGAAAAGGGCGCAAATCGCCCTGATGCGCCTGACCAGACGGTCAAAACCCTGGGCGTGATTGGCGCAGGTATGATGGGGGCCGGCATTGCCTATGTCGCCGCCAATGCGGGTATTTCGGTGGTGTTGATTGATGCTGACCAAGTGGCGGTAGATCGCGGTAAGGCGCATTCCGAAGGGCTGCTGGACAAGGGTCTGAAACGCGGCAAGGTCACGGCGGATAAAAAGGCCGAAGTGCTGGGGCGTATTCTGGCAACCACCGATTATGCCGCCCTAAAGCCCTGCGATTTGGTGATTGAGGCAGTTTTCGAAGACCCGAAGATCAAGGCCGAGGTTACTGCAAAGGTTGAGGCCGAGGTGAGCGCAGATTGCATTTTTGCCACCAATACATCGACCCTACCGATAAGCGATTTGGCACGTGCCTCTGCCCGCGCGGATCAGTTCATCGGCATCCACTTCTTTAGCCCCGTCGACAAAATGAACCTTGTCGAAATTATTCGCGGCAAAGAAACGGGCAGCCGCGCAGTGGCCAAGGCGCTGGATTTTGTGCGGCAAATTCGCAAAACGCCGATTGTGGTGAACGACGCGCGGTTCTTTTATGCCAACCGCTGTATCATTCCCTATATCAACGAAGGCATCCGTATGGTGGCCGAAGGGGTTGCTCCTGCGCTGGTGGAAAACGGCGCAAAGTTGGTGGGTATGCCGCTGGGGCCGCTGCAATTGGTCGATGAAACGTCCATCGAGTTGGGCGTAAAGATTGCCAAGGCGACACGCGCGGCGATGGGTGAAGCTTATCCTGATGGCGCAGTGGACAAGGTAATTTTTGCTATGGCCGATCAGGGGCGTTTGGGCAAAAAATCAAAATCTGGCTTCTATAGTTATAGCGAGGACGGCACACGGCTTGGCCTGTGGGACGGGCTGGCAACAGCCTATCCTGATGCGACAAGTCAACCCGATTTGGTTGATGTGCAGCACCGCCTGCTGATGGCCCAAGTGCTAGAGGCCGTGCGCGCGCTGGAAGAAGGTGTTCTGACCGATATCCGCGAGGGCGATGTTGGCGCGATTTTGGGATGGGGATTTGCGCCGTGGTCGGGTGGGCCGTTCAGTTGGCTGGATATCATTGGCGCGGGCAAGGCTGTTGCAATCTGCGATGCGCTGACCGCTGCCCACGGCCCACGCTTTGCCGCCCCCGCATTGCTGCGCGATATTGCCGCCAAAGGGCAGACGTTTTACGGGCGATTTTATGCTCTGAATACGGCGGCGTAGGGACGCAGCCCGCGCAAGCTGGCACCCGCCTCGTATGCGATAATGCAGGCAATCAGTTGCTGCGCGGAGCCAAAGGATAGGCACGGCACGGGGGGCAATCTGTCCTCGGCAGAAACTGCGGTGACGACATCATTGGCAGGGCCGTTTGCGGCCAACAGAACCCCTGTGCTGCCAACAATCAAAGCGGGGCGAGATAGGGTAAGGCGCAGGCACATCTCGGGCGGTGGGCATTGGGAAATGCCGCGCCAGTGGCGCAGCGCCAAGGCTGGCACAACCACCGCTGCGCTGCCAACCATCCGCTGGGCAAAACTGGATTCGATCAGCAAGCCCTGCCCCTGCCCCACCACCACAGCCAAGCGATTGCCCAAAGCCATCGGCGGAATGCGCATCCAGCCTTGCTGGGGCGCAGGTGCGATTGCCACAACCGAAACAGGGCCGCCGGCTATGCTGCGAAGGGTGTCACCCGCGCGCAGGCCCTTTGCCACGCGCATCCCAAAGGGCGTAGCCAGCATCAGGCCAGCCGAAATGCCGCCGCCAGTTTCCATTTCTGCCCAACTGTCTTGCGCACGCAAATTGCCTAGCATAACCACACCCCACCGATACCACAGCACAACTCTAACCGTCAC
>CAXNJD010000077.1:0-6056 GCA_964202545.1 Cypionkella sp. | reverse complement strand
GCAACCATGTCGGCCCGCGCCGCATTGCTGCCGCCATTGTGGGCTTTGCGGGCGCGCTGATGGTTATTCAGCCCAGCTTGCAAACCTATGGCACTGCAACCTTTTACGCCATTGCCTGCGCATTTGCTTTTGCGTTTTATATGGCGGTGACGCAAACCATTGGCCCGCTGATGCATCCCGTCACGCAGCAATTACATACCTCGCTGGCGGGGGCTGCGGTGATTGTGCCTGTGCTTTGGGCAATGGACGGCGTGGGCGTGGGCGGCGGCATCCTCGCCAGCCTAGACCCCGTTATGCCGCAAGGCTATGCATGGCTTTGGCTGTTTGGCGTGGGGTTTTGGGCAGCGGTCGCGCATATGTGCATGACCTTATCGCTGCGCTACGCCCCTGCCAGCACACTGGCCCCGCTGCATTATTTTGAAATGGTGATCTCGGTTGCCTTGGGCTATTTGATTTTCGGCGATTTTCCCAATCTGGTCACATGGGGCGGCATTGTGCTGATTGTGGGGGCGGGCCTGTATATTATTCAGCGCGAACGGGCGCTGGCAGCGCGCCAGCAGGGGCAAACCCACAGCCTTTGATGGCGGCTATCAAATGCGCGCGCGGCAAGATCACCAGCATTTTGCACGCCGAAAATTCAAGGGCCACCTGCCCACCACTGGCGCGGTTGGATGTGCCGATTGCCGCATCAGGGGCAAAGTTGATCCCGTCAATTGGCCAGTCCAACCCTGTTGATCGCCCCGTCACCGCGCCAAAGGGAAACAGCGACACCCGCACGCCGCGCGGCACGTTCAGCGTCAGACGCGGCGGGGCCAGAAAAATCACCTCCCGCCCGCCCAGCAGAAACACAGGCAAATCAGGGCGGCGGAGCAGCCCCGCCAGCACCGCCAGCCCATGATCCATCCGCGCGCCCACAAAGCCAAGTCCAATGACAAAGGGCGCATCAATGGCCGAAAGGCATTTGTCAAAATCGGTGTCGTCCTGCGCGGGAATATGGATCAGTTGCGCGGAATATACCGCCCGCGCCTGCGCGTTGATCGAATCTAAATCGCCAATCACTGCGCGCGGGCCCGCATTCAGCGCAAGCAGCCTATTTGCCCCACCATCTGCTGCCACCAAATACGGCGCCAAAATCAGCGCCTTGGCCAAATCTCGCGCGCCAAAGACGCCCCCGCCCACCAAGGTCACCGCAGATTGGGTTTTGACTTTGCTTTGAAATAGCATAGAGTTTGATGGCATAATTTACTCAATTGCGGCAGAACTGATGGGCCAGTGCCACAATCTATCCTTTATATCACCACACTCTGTCCATGGAATTGCGCGCATTGCCGTGCATTGCTGGGGACAAGTTTTTGTAAAGGGCGGGCTCCATGACCGGTGCTAGTAAGATTCTAACTGTTTCTTATGGGACTTTCTCCTGCACGTTGGAAGGGTTTGAAGACCCATTCAGCACAATGAAGGTGATTGCTGAATATTTCCGCGATCTGGCCGCTGATGACCGCTTTTTCGGGGCAGAGCCGCCCACGCCAGACGCAGATATGTTGCACCGCATCGCCGAAGGGGCCAGCCAGCGCCGCGTGCAGGCGCAGGTGCAGGAAAACGGCGTTGTTCTGCGCCAAGGTGATGCCATCATGGCGCAGCAACCCGCGCCCTCTGCGGCCCCCACCCCCGCGCCCGCCTTACTGGGCAATGACGCAGCCAAAGTTGAAGCCGATGAAGCCGCTGCGCGCCTTGCCCGCTTGCGCGCTGAAATTGACGAAAAGTCCAAATATATCGAAGCGCTAGAGGCGAAAGCCGCTGCCGAGGTATCACCTACCCCATTCGCGGGCCCAGCGTCTGCGCCTGTACCAGCCCCTGCCGCCATCCCTGCCGCAGCAACAGCGGCAAACGCCGCAATTGAAACCCTGCTTGGCCAGTCCAAAGACAGCTATACTGAAGATTCTGATAGCGCATATTCCGCGCCGCCAAAAGATTTGGGCGCGCTCGCGGGCGAGGTGGTGACATCTACACCACCGCCCCCCGCAGCCGAAACGATAACCCCGCGCCGTGTGATCAGACCCGATCCGAACGCCCCCGCGCAAACCATTCGCGGCGGACAAGCAGCTGAGACGCTAATCCTAGAGGCGCAGCCAGCCCTAGTAACAGCAGCACAATCAGCACCAGCGCCAACACCAACACCAGCGCCACCACAGGCGTTGTCCGCACCTGCAAACCCAGACACACCCAAATACCGCGTCGAAGTGGTGCGCGGCGGACAAGTCGGCAAGGTCGAAGTAGCCGAACCGCCAGCGCAATTGGCATCGCCCAACCTTCAAACGCCGCGCACCCGCGTGATACGCATCCGCCGCGTGGCGCAAACGGGAGGCATCACAAACGCTTGGCTGTCCGAAGCGCCAGCCCCGCATGCCCCCCTTAGCCCCGCAGGAGAGGCTTCGCTTGCGGCTGAGCTCGCCGCCTTGGAAGCGCCAGCGCCGCTTTTGCTAAAGCCCGCCGCGCCCGCTACGGTTGGAGCGCCGCTGAACCTTTCAAACGCAGCGCCATCTGCGCCGCGCGCCAAAATCAACCCAACCGAGGCCACGCTGGATAAGTTAATCGCGCGTGCCAATATCGATTTGGCCGATGATGATGTGCGCCGCCGCCAAGCGGCACTTGCGCACATGAAAGCCGCCGCTGCGGCCACCAAAGCAGATCGAGATTTGGGCGCAGATGCGGCCAGTGAAGACGCCGTGCTGGACACTTATCGCCAAACACTCGATCAAGTTGCCCCAGATGGCGGCCCACGCAGCGCGACTTTGGTTTTGGTATCCGAACAGCGGATTGGGCGCAGCGAGGCAAAGCGCAGTGATACGCCTCTCAGACTGGCACCAGCCATCATCCCTGCAGAAAACATCTTTCGCGCAAACGATGATGAAGACGATGCCAGTGGGCCGCAAAGCAATATTTTCTCGGGCATGGAAACCTTTGAAGATTTTGCAGATCGTTTGGGCGTATCCGAACAGATCGAGCTTATGGAAGCATCGGCCATTTACGTCGCCCATGTCGAAAAGCAGCCGCTTTTCCGTCGCCGCCAATTGATCCGCCACATGTCCAGCCTGCCCGATGCCCTGCCGATGACGCGCGAAGCCTCGGTGCAGATCTTTAACCAGCTCTTGAGCATGGGCCGTTTTGCGGAAATGGAGCCGGGTCTATTTGCCGTAACAGACCGCTCGCCCTTGCTGGCCGAAGCGCTGCGCGAACCGATCTAAAGCTTTGCCTCAATGCAAAATGCGCGCGGTATTCCGCGCGCCTTTTGCATTATTCTTCAGGGGCTTGGGCCGCATCAGGGTCGGGCTGACCCACGCCCAAAAATACCCGTTTCAGCGGTAAAATCCATGCAATGCCCAAAAACACATAGGCCACCACTTCGGCCCAAAATGGCAATCGGTCGATCGATGTCATCAGGTTTAGCACGATCACAATATAAATCGGCATGCCGACCAGCAGCGCGAAAAGCGCCCAGCGCTTGCGCGCCTTGTAGGATATTTGTTTTGCACTTGGTTCGGTCTGCGTCATGGATCACCCTACAAATGGATCGGTCACAAGGATGGTATCCTCGCGCTCTGGTGATGTGGAAAGTAGCGCGACAGGGCAGCCAATCAACTCTTCCACGCGGCGCACGTATTTGATCGCGGCGGCGGGCAAATCGGCCCAGCTGCGTGCGCCTGCGGTGGTCTCGCTCCAGCCTTCGATTTCCTCGTAAATCGGGGTGCAGCGCGCCTGTTGATCTGCGGCTGTCGGCAGATAATCCAGCCGCTGACCATCCAAATCATAGGCCACGCAAATCTTTAGCGTGTCAAACCCGTCCAGCACATCCAGCTTGGTCAGGGCAATGCCTGTGACCCCCGACGTGATGCACGTCTGGCGCACCAAGACCGCATCAAACCAGCCGCAGCGGCGCTTGCGCCCCGTCACAGTGCCAAATTCATGCCCGCGCTGGCCCAAACGCTCGCCCACCTCGTCCTTTAGTTCGGCAGGAAACGGCCCTTCGCCCACGCGGGTGGTGTAAGCCTTGACAATGCCCAGCACGAAATCTATCGCGCCCGGCCCCATGCCGGTGCCCGTGGCCGCCTGCCCCGCAATCACGTTGGATGACGTCACAAAGGGATAAGTGCCAAAATCAATATCGAGTAGCGCCCCTTGCGCGCCTTCAAACAAGATCCGTTTGCCCGCTAGACGTGCCTCATGCAGCACTTTCCAAACAGGCTTGGCATAGGGCAGCACTTGGGGGGCAATCTCGCGCAGTTTTGCCAGCAACTCATCGCGGTTCACGGGGTCAATCCCCAACCCCGCGCGCAGGGCGTTGTGATGACCGATCAGGCGATCAATGCGGGCGATCAGGGTTGCCTCATCGCCCAAATCAGCCACGCGAATGGCGCGGCGGCCTACTTTGTCCTCATAGGCAGGGCCAATGCCGCGCCCCGTTGTGCCAATTTTGGCCACACCCGATTGGCTGCCCATATCTTCGCGGGCGCGATCAAGCTCGCCGTGTAGCGGCAGGATCAGCGGCGCGTTTTCGGCGATCATCAGGTTTTCGGTGGTAATTTCCACGCCCTGCCCGCGCAGTTTGTCAATTTCCATCACCAAATGCCACGGGTCTAGCACCACACCATTTCCAATAACCGAAAGCTTGCCGCCCCGCACAATTCCCGAAGGCAGCAAGGACAGCTTGTAAACTTTGCCATCAATCACAAGGGTATGGCCCGCGTTATGCCCGCCTTGGAAACGCGCGATTACATCGGCCCGCTGTGACAGCCAATCGACAATCTTTCCCTTGCCCTCGTCGCCCCACTGAGCGCCGACAACGACAACATTCGCCATGGTGTATCCTATCATTTGGGAGAAACCGCCTGATCTATAGCGAGGGCAGTTGCCAAGGGAAAGCGCAAAACACTAGACAGGCAAACCGGCGGGGGGCATCTTGGCGCAAAGGGGGACGCTATGCTGCTATACATCACCATAGGCTGCAATGATTTGGCCCGTGCACAGCGGTTTTACGACGCAGTCATGCCCACCATCGGGCATGTCTTGCGCGGACAAGACGATACTGAAATCGGCTACGGCCCCGCAGATGCCCCGCGCACGCCGTTTTGGGTGACCCTGCCCTTTGATGGAAAACCCGCCACTATTGGTAACGGATCCATGCCCGCCTTTGATGCCCCCACCCGCGCAGCGGTGGATGCGTTTTACCGCGCAGCGCTGGCAAGTGGCGGCAGCGATGAAGGCGCACCTGGCCTGCGCTATCGCGCGAATTTCTATGCAGCTTATGTGCGCGACCCTGACGGCAACAAACTGTCCGCCGTATGCGAGAGGGAAGAAGACTAGCAGGCACTTGCACCTTTGCCCTCCCTCGCCTAAGTAGGCGCAAGATTGAAAAAAGGCCAACCCGATGGAAAACGTCATCCTGACCATTCACCTGATCCTTGCGCTTTTGCTGATTGGGATTGTGCTGCTGCAACGTTCGGAAGGCGGCGGTTTGGGCATGGGCGGCGGCGGTGGCGGCGCAGTTTCCTCGCGCGCGGCGGCGACAGCCCTTGGCAAAATCACATGGGCCCTTGCCATTGGCTTTATCATCACTTCGATCACACTAACGATCTTAGCTGCGGCAGATGCTGGCAGCGCGTCGGTGATCGACCAACTTGGCGGCACCGTGCCCACAGAAGAGCCCGCCCTACCTTCACTGGGCGGCGATTTGCTGCCCCCCGCCGCATCCGACGCACCAGCCGCGCCGCCTGCAGCCCCCGCAGCACCGCCCGCCAGCAACTAAGGTAAGGCCTGTCATAGCAGCCGCGCCCAACTTGGGCGCGGTTTGTATTTGCCCCTATCCCTTGCGGCAGGAAAACTTTCTTCATCATCATCTAGCGTTGCGGTTGCGAAGTGCCCGATCTTGGGTTACTTCTTAAATCCCGTGATACAGCGAATCTTTGATCTGCGAATCGCATGGTTTTTGGCACGGGAGTCTCCACATGGCGCGGTATATTTTCATCACAGGCGGTGTGGTGTCGTCTCTTGGTAAGGGG
>CAXNJD010000076.1:0-6078 GCA_964202545.1 Cypionkella sp. | reverse complement strand
ATCGCGCGCCGCTTGGAACACAGCCCTTGGGTCATCGGTCTGCCGCGCCAGTAGTGCATAAGCCAAATCTACTGGATCACCTACGCGGATACAGCCGTGGGAATAGGCGCGCACCTCGTTATCGAACAGATTTTTTGACGGGGTGTCATGCAAATAGATGTTGTGTTCATTGGGAAA
Source organism: Cypionkella sp. (assembly GCA_964202545.1). Lineage (GTDB taxonomy): Bacteria > Pseudomonadota > Alphaproteobacteria > Rhodobacterales > Rhodobacteraceae > Cypionkella. The sequence goes on along the minus strand of CAXNJD010000076.1, from coordinate 5,901 downwards.
CATGAATTTCACAATACCCAGAGCATTTCCATCGGACGGAGGTTGGCGTAGGCCAAAGGGAAAGCTGCGCGCAGAATAGCTCGCAAAATTCACAGCCCCGCGCGGCACAACGCGGCCCTTGCCGTCGATTACCTGCAAGTGAGCGACGGCGTTGGGATTGGCTTTCAACAGCGGCAGATATTCTTTTACGATGATCGACCGCGGCACGCCCCAGCTGGGGTTGATCGCCATATATTCCATTTCATCAGAAAATTCGGGGCTGCGCTGATCGGGCACATTCTTGCCAATCACAACGCGAGTGCGAAAGGTGACTGCGCCATCATCGATGATTTTGGCTGTGAAATCGGGCTGATTGACCCAGATATGGCGGCTACCAAGGGGCGTATTGCCCATCCAGCGCAACCGCTCTAATGCCACAATCACAGAGGCCAGCCGCGCGCTGGGTGCGGCATTTAACAGGCTAATCGTCGTCTCGCCCGCTGCACCATCGGCATTCAGCCCCTGTTCGCGTTGAAATTTCTGCACAGCACGCATCATCGTGCCGTCATAACTGGAGAGAGCCGATTGCGGTAAATATCCCAGTTCGATCAAACGGTTGCGCAGAGCAATCACCGCCGTGCCGCTATCGCCCTGATCCAAGCTGCGCGCAGGAATAGGCCCGCCCCATACGCCCCGCGCCATACGCGCCTCTAGCGCCGCTTTTTCCGCCATCAGTTTGGTATAGGCAGGGTTTTGGGGAGCAAGGGCTGCAAAATAGGCTGCAGGATCGCTGGAAATGGCCATGGCGGCCAACATGACAGCAGGGTTCGGGCGGGTAATCTCGCGCACGATGCCCGTGTCCACTTTGGAAGGGGTCAACGCGCCCGAGGATAAATCACGGCCGAAGGCCAGAAAAGCGGTGCTGAGCGCCACATCCAATCGGCCCAAATCGCCCTCACTGTGGGCGGCATTAGCTGCATCGCGCAAGGCGGCGGCGTTGTAGCGAACAATTGGCAAACCGTGGGCATGGGCGCTGTCAAGCGCGCCCATTAAGGCGGCAAGACGCGCGCTGCCGTCCGCACCTGTCCACAGCGGGGCATAATCGCGCGCAGCGTAAAAGGCGGCCAGTGTTTCATTTTCTTGCACCGCCACAGCGACCGATTTGGCAAATGCTGGGCTGAAAGTTTGCGCCGTTGCGGGATTCGCAAACGCGCCGAACACACAAAACGCCACAATCAGCGGCAACGCGGTACGTGAATATTTGGACTGCAAAGTAGACCCTCGAAAATAAATTCTTTTGAAAACTGTGCCGCACCCAAAAGATTTGGGCAAGACAAAGCTGCGTTACATCGCGCAAAATTCGCAGATTTGGTGGTGCTGGGATGAAAATACACCGCTTTTGGGGGGAAGGTCAGGGCCGCTTAGAAAAATGCTTTGCAATTTATCCTTCCCCGCTAGGGCGCCTGTCTGTTCAGCAATTTTTCGCCGATGCCTGCTAAACTGGCCTTTGCTACGCTTTTGAGCGCTTTGTGCTTTGCCATAGTTATGCCATATCTTTGTGGCATCGTTAAAATGGCGTAAATGCAACGCATCCAAGATCGCGGCAACAAGCGGTCAAAGACCACGGGACACAGGTTAGAATGACTGATCAAGAAACAGCATCGAACGGCTCGCTGATCTCGCGGCGCAAGCTTTTGGGCATATTTGCGGCCACGACTGTAATTGCTGCACCTACCTATGCCAACGCTTTTGGCATTTTGCGCGGCGCTGGCGATATTCGCCGCCTGCGGATGTATTCGGGGCGCACGGGTGAAAGCCTTGATGCGATTTACTGGATCGAAGGTGAATACATCCCCCAAGTGTTGAAGGAAATCAACTATTTCATGCGCGATTGGCGTAATGACAAAGCGGTCAAGATGGATCCGCACAACTTTGATATTATGGCAGCAGCCCATCGCCTGACCGATGCGGATGAGGCGTATATGCTGCTGTCGGGCTATCGCAGCCCAGAAACCAATGCGATGTTGCGCGAAAATTCGCGTGGCGTTGCGCGCAATTCGCTGCATTTGCGTGGTCAAGCCGCCGATTTGCGCTTGGCTTCGCGCAGCATGAAAGAGCTTGCCAAGGCTGCCGAGGCTTGTGGCGCGGGCGGGGTTGGTCGTTACAGCCGGTCGAACTTTGTGCATATGGACTGCGGGTCTGTGCGCCATTGGGGCGGCTAGGGCCGTAACAATGGTCGGGAATAAAGGGAGCCTCGCGCCCTCTTTTTCTTTTCTCGCGCACATTTGAACCCATTAAGGCTGCAACGATCTGAACAAAATCAGGCAGCAAGTAACCGAAACCTTCCAACCAATTTGCAAGCCTCCTTGTTGCAAAGCGCAGTTCATTAACACCAGTTATCAACTGCACCGCATGATCAAAACTTTCCCGGATACAGCGCGCGCGCACCATGAAGCACCGTCTCATAGGCTTCGGCAACGCAATAGGGTTTGGCAAGCGTGATCAAGTCCAGCCAAACCCCTTCGATCATAAACCGCAGCAAACGGCCGGATCGTTCTGGGTCTTGTGTAAACCCGTATAGATCATTCATTTGCGCGCAAAGTTGCACAAGGTTGGCATTGTAGGCGTCATCGTTGGCGGCGCTGTGCGCCTGATACAGTGGGCGGCTTTGGCTTTCACCCCAAAAGGCGCACCAAGCCGATAGCCGCGACGGGGTGCAAATCGCCTCGTTAAAGTCGGCCTTAATCAGGGCGCGGATTTGCGCCTCTGGCGCTTTGCCTGCCGCAGCCAAGGCAGATTGCCAATTCACGCGGTATTCTTCGGTTAAGAAATCCAACGTCTCGGCCAGCAGGTTTTCTTTGGATCGAAAGTGAAACAGCACAAGCCCGTGACTTGTGCCAGCCCGTGAGGCCACATCCGTCAGGGTTGTGCGCGAATAGCCTTTTTCGGCAAGCGATTCTATGGTGGCTTCGATCATCCGAGCGCGCCGCGCGTCGCGGCTTTGAGTGCGCGGCGATGTGGCACTTTGGGGTTGATCCTCTGGGGTTGCGATGTCGGGCAAGGGGCACTCCGATGGTTGTCTGCGCGCGAGTTTAGACTGCATCCGCGCCGTCACAAGGCAAAAGTTTGATTGACAATTCAGTCAATGGAGTGAAGATTTGTAAACAGATCAAAAATGAAAGCCGTGATGTCCGCGTTCGCTGCGGCGCGGCTGATGCCAAACGAACACGAAATCCACTTCGCATAAGGTTGGGTTTTGGCCGAAATGGAGAAGACGTTATGACACAAATCCCCTACCCAACACTGCCCGTACCAAACGGATGGGATCGCAAGGGATTGCCCGCATGGACGTACCACTCCCCTGCCCTATTCGCCTTGGAGCGCGAACAGTTGTTTTTGACCCATTGGCAGATTGTGGGCCATGCCTGCGATGTGCCCAATGCAGGCGATTGGCTGGCCTTTGATCTGTTGGGCGAACGTGCCGTCGTGATGCGCGGGCAAGATGGGGTGCTGCGCGCCTTTCACAACCTGTGCCGTCATCGCGGCGCGCGGGTGGTGGATGGCGCGCAAGGCCATTGCAAAGGCGCGGTTGTGTGCCCGTTTCACGGCTGGGTGTATAATCTGGATGGAACCCTGCGCGGGGCAGCCCAGCCCAAATCCTTTGGCGAGATGGCGCGCGAGGATTTTGGCTTAAAGCCTATCGAGATTGAGCTTTTTGGTGGCTTTATCTTTTTGCGCTTTGCAGCAGGCCCGCAACCGAGTGTGGCCACGCTGCTTGCCCCGTTTGCAGCAGATTTTGCGGCCTATAATCTGGCGTCCATTTTGCCCGTAACAGCACCTGATTGGGCCGTCGATTTGCCCGTAAACTGGAAATCGGTGCGCGATGTGGACAATGAAGGCTATCATGTGCCGATGGCCCATCCAGCGCTGCAAGACCTCTATGGGCGCAGCTATCGTGATTGCTTTTTGGACAACGGGCTGACCATGTCTATCGGCTGGTTTGGCGACACCAAGGGCAAGTTATGGTCAGTGCAAAACTACATTGCCCTGTCTACCGCGCGCCCCGAACTGCCAGCCCATTTGCAAAAGGCATGGACGTATTACGGCATGTTCCCCAATCAGGTGATTTCGATCACACCCGACGGATTACAGTTTTATCACGAAATACCCCTGTCTGCGGGCACAACGCGCGTCACGGGGCGAGTGTATCGTTGGCCCAATGAAAGCCGCCAAACCCGCGCGGCGCGCTATCTGGCCTACCGCATTGACCGCGACACCTCGGCCGAGGATCAACAGCTTTCGATCTGGTCGAACGAATCAATGAAGTCGGATGCCTTTGAAGGGTTCTATTTGTCTGATTTGGAATATGGGCTGCGCTGCCATCACGATGGGTTGCGCAAAATCTTGCCCGTGATGACCCTTTCCACTGCACCGGCTGAAGATCAGATCGCGCGGGTCAATGCAGAATTATCTTGCCAGACCCCCTAACCCGCGTCAGGCTGACCATAAAAATTATGATAAAAACCTTAGGGAGACCGCCATGAAACTAAATCGTCGTCACGCGTTGTTTGGTGGGGCCGCACTGCTGTCGGCCCCGATGGTACGCCCGTCTTGGGCGCAGGCGGGTTCGATCAATGTGTATAACTGGTCTGATTATATTGGCGAGAGTACTGTCGAAGATTTTTCCAGCGAAACAGGCATTGAAGTGGTCTATGATCTTTATGCCAGCACAGAGGAAATGCAGGCCAAGATACTGGCAGGATCATCAGGCTATGATCTCGTGATCCAAGCGGGCCTATCGCTAAGCCGTATGGTAGAGGCGAAGGTTTACCAGAAATTTGATCGCACAAAGCTGACAGGTTGGGGCAACCTTGACCCTGCTATTTTGAAAATTCTGGATGGGTTTGATCCCGGCAATCAATATGGCGTGCCGTACACATGGGGCACGGTTGGGGTAACGTATAACATGACCATGGTGCGCGAGCGACTGCCAGATGTCGATCTGAACAGCCTTGATGTGTTGATGCTGCCCGAAAACATGGAAAAACTGGCCGATTGCGGTGTGTCGATTCTAGATAGCCCCAACGATATTGGCTTTATGGTTCTAAGTTGGCTGGGCCTAAATGCCGACACCGCAGGGCCTGCAGAATATGCCAAAATGGTCGAGGCTTTTGCCAAAATTCGCCCCTATATTGCAACGTTTGATAATGCCAACTATCTAACAACGCTGCCAAATCAGGAAATTTGCGTGGCAAATTCATGGTCGGGCGATTATGGCGTGGCAAAGGCGCGCGCGGCAGAAGCGGGCATTGACATTGATCTTGCCTATTTCGTGCCCAAAACGGGTGCGCCTGCATGGTTTGATGTTTGGGCCATTCCGTCTGATGCGGCCAATGTGGACAATGCCCATAGGTTTGCCGATTATTTGCTGCGCCCCGAGGTGATTGCCGCCTGCACCAACTTGACGGGATATGCGAATGCGAACAAGGCGGCGACCGCCTTTGTTGACCCTGCCATCGCCGCCGATCCCGCAATTTACCCTGATGCGGAAACGCTTTCGCGCCTGTATACGCCCAAACCGCAGACACCCGAACAGGACACCGCGATCAATCGGGCGTGGACAGAAATTAAAACGGGCAGCTAAAGGATGGGCATTGACCCAGTACGGGCTGACGATACCCCTTTCTTGCGCATCGAGGGCGTATCGAAAAACTTTGGCACGTTCCCTGCGGTCAAGGACGTCTCCTTTGACGTCGCCAGGGGCGAGATTTTCTCGCTTCTGGGTGGGTCGGGCTGCGGCAAGACTACGCTGTTGCGGATGCTGGCGGGCTTTGAAGACCCAAGCGCGGGGCGCATTTTTCTGGATGGCCGCGATATGGCGGGCGTACCCCCGTGGGAGCGCCCGCTGCATATGATGTTCCA
>CAXNJD010000075.1:0-6125 GCA_964202545.1 Cypionkella sp. | reverse complement strand
TTGGCAAAGCGCGCGCCGTCCAGATGCACGGGCAGTTTGTGCGCGCGGGCGAGTGCGGAAAGGGCGGTTGTCTCGGCAGGGGAATACACCGTTCCCGCCTCGGTCACGTTGGTCAGCGACAGCATACCCTTTTGCACCCCGTGCACAGAGGTGCCCGTGTTGGACAGGGCGGCGTCCAAGGCGGCGGGATCAATTTTGCCATGATCGCCCGCCACGCGGATGATTTTGGCCCCGTTTGTGAAAAATTCGGGCGCGCCGCATTCGTCCATTTCGATATGGCGGCGGCATGGGCGAAAATCGCGTGATAGGGCTCTACATGCGCGGCAAGGGCAAGGGCGTTGGCGGCGGTTCCTGTGGCAACCAAATAAACGGCGGCTTCGGGGGCTGCAAAAATGTCGCGGATCATTTCTGTGACCCGCGCCATGGCAGCGTCTGCGCCATAGCTGGATTCGTATCCTGAATTGGCGTTCACAATGGCCGCCATCACTTCGGGGCTGGCAGCGCTGGCGTTATCGGATGTGAAAATCAAAGCTCTTGCTCCAGCAGGTAATCGTCCCAATCGTCTTCATCAACCGCCGCTTCGGATACGGTTATTCCGCGCACCGATTGGCCAGCGGTGTGGACGGATTCGGGATTACCGGTGATCAAGGGATGCCAATTTGGCAGCGGATTGCCCTGATGCAGTAGTTTGTAGGCGCAGGTCACAGGCAGCCAATAGGCAACTTTTGGCAGGGTTTTAGGGTTAAGGCGCACGCATTCGGGAACGTATATGAACCGTTGTTCATAATTACCGCAGCGGCAAGTTGCCCCGTCCAGCAGGCGGCAGGCGACGCGTGTATATTCCACCTCGCCCGTGTCTTCATATTCGATTTTATTCAGGCAGCATTTGCCGCAGCCATCGCACAGCGCCTCCCACTCCGGCGCGGTCATTTTGCCCAAGGGAACGGTTTCCCAGAATTTGTCGCGCAGGGTCATGCCAAGATCGCCCTTGCGCGGGCGCAATCATTGGCCATTTGCGCCATAAGGGCAGGCAAACCGTCAAACTTCGCCTCGTCGCGCAGAAATTCGATCAGTTCTACCGAAATGTCAGCGCCGTAAAGATCGCCTGAAAAATCGAAGATAAAGGTTTCCAGATTGGGCTGGTTTTCGCCAAACATCGGGCGGATGCCAAGGCTGGCCGCGCCGATATATTGGCCAGTGTGCGCACCCGTTAGCACCGAGGCGCGCACAGCGTAAACGCCAAAGCGGGGCAGGTGAAGCCCGCTGATATCCATATTCGCGGTAGGATAGCCCAACTCGCGCCCGCGTTTATGGCCGTGGATCACCACCCCTTCAAAACTGTGCGGATGGCCAAGCATTTGGGCGGCGGCGCGCGGGTTGCCCGCCGTCAGGGCGGCGCGAATGGCGGTGGAAGACACCTGCGTTCCCTGATCTGCCACCATATCGGCAATTGTCACGCCAAAGCCAAGCTGCACGCCCAAATCCGCCAAATCTTGCGCGCGCCCTGCGCGGGCTTTGCCAAAGCTAAAATCAGCCCCCACAGTGACATGGCGCGCGCCAAGGCCGTGTGCCAGCACGTCGCGGGCAAAGTCCAGCGGGGTTAGGGCGGCAAGGGCTGCGTTAAATTCCAACTGGAACAGATGCTGCACGCCGATGCGGGCCATCTGGTGCGCGCGTGCGCCGTCGCTCATGAGGCGAAAGGGCGCGGCGGTGGGCGCGAAATATTCGCGCGGATGGGGGGTAAAGGTGACAATGCCGAGTGGGCCGTGCGGGCGCGCCAGATCAATGACCGCGCGGTGGCCCAAATGCACCCCGTCAAAATTGCCCAATGCTACGGATGCACCGCGCGCGGTGTGCGGTATGGATCGCCAGTCGTTGAAAATCTGCATATTACCCCTTGGCGCGGGGCGCATTGCCCGTCCGCGTCAGTCGAATTTCGAACTTGGGGCCAGCACCAGCGCTTCGCCCTTTAGCACAATGGTATCGCCCACACGGCAGAATGTTTCAAGGGTTACACGGCGGCGGGAGTGATCAATGCCCATCACGCGCACCACCGCCTCGACCATATCACCAGGGCGGACGGGGGCCATGAATTTTAGATTTTGGCCCAGATAAACGGTGCCATGACCCGGCAGTTGTTCGCCAATGACGGCCGAGATGAGACCCGCAGTGAGCATCCCGTGCGCGATGCGGCCCTGAAAAATGGTGTCTTGGGCGTAGGAATCATCCAGATGCACGGGGTTACGATCGGTCGACACTTCGGCGAACATCTCGATGTCGCGGTCGGTGACAACTTTGCGCAAGCTGCGTTCCATACCCACGGCCAATTCTTCGATGCAAATCGTTCCACGCGGAAAATTGTCAAGCATGGCGCTGTCCTTTGCTGGTGGGGCGTGCGAATCCATAAGGCTGCATAGCAAAGGCTACAACGCGCGGCAATCCCCCGCGCAGTTTTTATTCGTTTATGTGGCCATTAAGGTAATAAAGTTGCGCGGCTATCCTAGAAAGCCCATGGCATAGCGCGGCGCGGCCTGCTTTTCGGCCAAGAATGCTTGCAAAAGGGCGGGGTCGGGCGCAGCGGGGTCGGGGCCAAAGCGTGCGGCATCCACGCCTGAGGTGATATACAGGCAATCCATTCCTTCACCGCCTGCCCCTGCAACATCGGTCGCAATCCCGTCGCCGATGCACAGGATGCGCGGGTCATCCGCGCCCAAATCGATCAGACGCGCGCGGGCTCGGTCGTAAATGGGCGGGTGAGGTTTGCCGAAATACAGCGTCTCGCCGCCTATCTTTTCATACGCGGCGGCGAGTGCGCCCGCGCAATACAGAAGCTTGCCCGCCACATGCACGGCTACATCGGGGTTGGCGCATAGCATCGGCAGGCCAAGGGTTTTGGCCATCAGTAGGGTTGCGCGGTAATCATCGGGGGTCTGGGTCATATCATCGGTCAGGCCCGTGCAAACAATGCCTTGCGCGCGGTCCATTGGAACGCGGGTGATGCCTGCGCTGTGGGCCAGCGCCGCCATGGCTGGGTCAAAATCAATGAAGAACCCCTCATCCTTGGGCGCGCCGATGTGATGCACCATTTGCCCAACCGCGCCCGACAGCATGGCAAACTGCGCGGCTTGGCCCGATGTGACGATATCGTCAAAGCAATCATTCGGCACACCCATCGCGGCCAAGTGGGCGGCGACATCACGGCGCGGGCGCGGCGCGTTGGTGAGCAGGATCACCTTTTTGCCTGCCGCACGAAAGCTTTGCAGCGCCGATACGGCGGCAGGAAAGGGTTGCGCGCCGTTGTGCAGACAACCCCATAGATCGCAAAACACCGCGTCATAGTCGGCGGCGATACTGGCAAGGTTTGGAATGATTTGCGTCATGGGGCGCTCCTTTGCGCACAAGATGCTTGTTTTGCGCGATAAAGGGAAGGGCTGGACATTCGTGCATCACTACATATTATGTATTTAGAATATGTTTGGGGAAATAGCATGAACACTTGGGTTATGATTGGGGCGGTTGCGGTGGCAGTTGTTGGGGTGTGGGCGTTTGTTCTGCCCAAAGCGGCCAGCGGCTATGAAGTAAAGGCGATGAGCGCGAAAGAAATGACGCAGGCTAAGGCGGTGATTGTGGACATTCGCCGCCCCGATGAATGGGCGGCGACTGGCGTGATCAAGGGGGCAAAGCTGATTACCTTTACAGATCAAGCAAGCTTTCTGGCGCAGCTTGGCCCAGTGCCTGCGGGAAGCCCCTTGGTGATTATCTGCCAGTCGGGCCGCAGATCGGGCGCGGCAGCCGCTGCGCTGGCAGGAAATTTGGATGGGCCAATTATTTCCTACGCGGGCGGTATGTCGGCATGGATTGCGGACAAAGGGCAAATCACCAAGCCGAAAATGTAAAGAGGGCGCGCTTTATGCGCCCTCTACCCCCTAAAGTTTCAATGCAGGGATGATCTGCTTCTTGCGGCTCATCAGGCCGGGGATCAAAACAGTATCACCCATAACTTTGACGCCAAAGGATGCTTCAGCCAGCGATTTAACCAGATCGTTCGGCACTAAAAGCGTCGCCTCCTCGCGCAGAATGTCGATCACGAACAGCAGAACTTGGTCTGCACCGTCTTCGCGCGCCACGGCATCCATGCTGGCCATCAGGCTGGCTTTGCGGTCAAGAATGACTTTTGGCGCAGTGGTTTCCAGCACGGAAATGCGCAATTCGCGCCCTGCCACCGTGTATTCTTTGCTGTCCATCCGCAAAAGGGCAGCGTCCGAGAAAGCGCCGACATCGGATTTCGCCTGAAACAATTGCGCGGCATAGTCGGGAATGGAGATGCCCAAATCTGCCGCCAGTTTTTCGGCCAAAGCGCGGTCTGCTGGCGTGGTCGTGGGGCTGCGAAATTCTAGCGTGTCAGATAGGATGCAAGACAGCATTAGGCCGCGCACCCAGTCTGGCATATGGGCGGTATCCGCGCCCATAATGTCGTGCATCACAGTGGCGGTGCAGGCCAGCGGGCGGATGACAATGTCAATCGGCCCTGTGGTTTCCAAGCCCCCAACAAGTTTATGATGGTCAATAATCGCGCGAATATCCAAGCTGTTGACATTTGCGGGCAGCTCGGCAGGGTTGTTGGTATCGACAATCACCACAGGCGTGCCATCGGGAATGTCGCCCACAATGCGCGGCTTTGGGCAATCCCAATGATTGATTACAAAGGCGGCTTCGGTGTTCGGCTCGCCCAGCAAAACGGCCTCGGCAGGGGTCTTTCGAACTTCGTTCAGATACCACGCCCAAATGATGGGCGATCCTGTGGAATCGGTATCGGGGGATTTATGGCCAAAAACCAGCGTTTTCATATGTCACCTATTCGTCGGGTTTGGCGGCTTGTAGCGCGGTGATGCGGGCTTGTCACGGGTGGGCGCATTTTTTCGCAATACGGGCGTTGACAGGCGAAGGCGGGATGCCTAGATGAAAGTCGTTAGCACTCATACAAGGCGAGTGCTAATCCCATTCAACCTGGAAAACTCAAGGGAGTCCACCCAGATGGCATTTACACCATTGCAAGACCGCGTTCTGGTTCGCCGCCTCGAAGGCGAAGATAAAACCAAGGGCGGGCTGATCATTCCTGACAGCGCCAAAGAAAAGCCAGCCGAGGGCATGGTTGTGTCCGTAGGCCCAGGCGCGCGCAAAGACAGCGGCGAGTTGATTGCCCCATCCGTCAAGGCTGGCGACAAAATCCTGTTCGGCAAATGGTCGGGCACCGAGGTTAAGCTAGACGGCGAAGACCTGCTGATTATGAAAGAAAGCGACATTCTTGGGATCATTTCCTAAGGCCCGCTTTTCCATATCTGAACACGATACATAGGAGTTTGCACCATGGCTGCAAAAGACGTACGTTTTAATTCCGATGCCCGCGACCGCATGCTGCGCGGCGTTAACATTCTGGCCGATGCTGTGAAAGTGACCTTGGGGCCAAAAGGCCGCAATGTGGTTATCGACAAGTCCTTCGGCGCACCCCGCATCACCAAAGACGGTGTAACGGTTGCCAAAGAAATCGAACTGGCTGACAAGTTCGAAAACATGGGCGCGCAGATGGTCAAAGAAGTGGCCTCGCGCACCAATGACGAGGCTGGCGACGGCACCACCACCGCCACCGTTCTGGCCCAAGCCATCATTAAAGAAGGCATGAAGGCCGTTGCTGCTGGCATGAACCCAATGGATCTGAAGCGCGGTATCGATCTGGCAACGACCAAGGTTGTGGCCGCGATTAAAGCTGCTGCGCGTCCTGTGAAAGACACCGCAGAAGTTGCGCAAGTTGGCACCATTTCCGCCAATGGCGAGGCTGAAATTGGCCGTCAAATCGCGGATGCGATGCAGAAAGTCGGCAACGAAGGCGTGATCACTGTTGAAGAAAACAAGGGTCTGGAAACTGAGACCACCGTTGTTGAAGGCATGCAGTTCGACCGTGGGTATCTGTCGCCCTACTTCGTGACCAACCCAGACAAGATGATCGCCGATCTGGAAGATTGCCTTGTGCTGATTCACGAAAAGAAACTGTCGTCGCTGCAGCCAATGGTTCCCTTGTTGGAAGCCGTGATCCAGTCGCAGCGCCCTCTGCTGATCATCGCAGAAGA
>CAXNJD010000074.1:0-6148 GCA_964202545.1 Cypionkella sp. | reverse complement strand
AAATGAGGAAAGGCAGGACGCAAATGTGCAATACTTTCGCCGAACAGCTTTGGGGTAGTCTGAGGCGCTTGAAAGCGTTGCGTCACAAATGGTTCCTTGCCTGCAAGACGACTTTGGCAACGCTATTTGGAAATGGTTAATAAAGTCCTAACCAACAAACGTTATTAAAGTATGCAACAGACACAGGGCTGCTTGCAACGAAAGGTTGCGCTATCGCAGTGAATTAGCCAATTGGGCGTTGATGGGCGGTGCTTTTGGACAGCACTGCCAGAAAAAATCCATCACCATCATCAGGAGAGGTTAGACCAAACCGCTGCATTTTGCGCAGGGAAAATTCTGGGTGGCGCGCCAGAAATGCAGATACCTGCGCCTCATTTTCGCGCGTCAAGACCGAACATGTGGCATATGCCAAGGTTCCGCCTGCCGCCAACAAGTCGGCGGCGTTGTCCATAATTTGGGATTGCAAGGCGATGGTTTCGGCAAGTTTTGCAGGGGTCAGCGCCCATTTGCCTTGCGGGTCGCGCCGCCAAGAACCAGACCCAGAACAGGGAACATCTGTTAGGATAATGTCGTAAGTTAAAGATTTAGAATGATTATTTAGAATAGTGATTTCCGCGCCAGCACGGGCCGCACGGGCGGGCAGATCGTCCATACGGCGCGTAATGGCGTCATAGGCAAATAATGATATTTCTTTATTATCATATACTTGCGAAGCAATGCTAAGAGCTTTACCGCCGCCGCCTGCGCAATAATCTAGAATTCGGCCTGATTTTGGCAGATCAATATTTTCGATCACGCCTTGCGAAGACGCGTCTTGCAGTTCAATCCAACCAAATTCATAGGCATTTGTATTTCGTATTTTTCTTTCATTTTCAGATACTTGCAATCCATACTTAATGTTATACATTAACTTAGTCGCAACGCCTTCTTCGGCCAATTTCGCCTGCGCATCCGCAACAGTGGCGCGAATTGGGTTTACCCGCAGAAAAACAGGGGCGCGAGCCGACAGGGCTGTCAGCACCCGCTGGGAATCTGCCCCCAAATCCTGATGCAGAATATCGATCAGCCAATCAGGGGCGTCCAGCGCCTCGGCTGCGCTGGGGCTGCGTGGCTGATCGGCGGGGCCGATCACGGATGGCGCATGGCCCTGCCCGCAAAACAGCGCGCCCACATCCCCACCGCTTGCGCGCAACTGGCCCAAGATTACCCCGCGCCCCGTCATCCCCCCACCCATCGCCGCATAAGACCGCTTGCGGCGCAGGGCATCAAACACCAAATCGCGAATGGCGTAACGGTCGCCCGATCCTGCAAAACGGTGCGTGCGGCCCCATGCGGTTAAAGCCGCTTCGACATTTTGGCCGTTTAGAATATCGTCCAGCACCTCGATAGCGGCAGACAGGCGGGCTGCGGGGGTCATGGACTTTCCTATCATGGTAAAGGTTCGAAAAATGCAACGGCCTGCGCTTTGCCCCTACACAAAGGCGCGCGCTTGCCCCATTTATCAGCCATGACCCATGATCGCCATACCGCCCCGACCCTTTCACAGATGCTGACCGATGCCGCCCAGCAAAGCAGCGGCGATTACATCACAATTGCGCAACTGATTGCGGGTATCAAAACCCAAGCGTTGGCGCTGCTGCTGATTTTGTTTGCGCTGCCCAATATTTTGCCCAGCCCGCCCGGCACCACGACAATATTTGGCGCGCCTTTGGTGCTGCTGACACTGCAAATGGCTATGGGGCGCGAGGTGTGGCTGCCAAGGTTGGTGCTGGATCGTGCGCTGCCGCGCACGGGGCTTATGGCGATTTTGGCCAAGGCGCAGCCCTATTTTGCTCGCGTTGAGCGGCTGCTGCGCCCGCGCCTTTTGGTTCTGACAACGCCCGCTGCGCAGCGCGGTCTAGGCGCGCTGATGGTGGTTCTGAGCGTGTTGATCATGCTGCCGATTCCGCTGGCCAACACTGGACCATCTATTGCGATCACCCTAATTGCCATTGGGTTGATAGAACGGGACGGCGTGTTTATTCTGGCAGGGATTGCCGCCGCCATTGGTGCAGTAATTTTGGTTGTGACCATCTACTGGGCGCTGATTGCGCTGGCGATGGGGCAAATTACGGCATGGCTTGCGCCCTAGCAGGCAGGGTTAGCCCGCACGATAATTCGGGCTTTCGCGGGTGATCTGGACATCATGCACATGGCTTTCCTTTAGCCCTGCGCCTGTAATCCGAACAAACGTGCAATTTTCGCGCATCTGCGCAACCGTGCGGTTGCCTGTATAGCCCATAGCCGCGCGCAAACCGCCGACCATTTGGTGAATGACGGCGGCGGCAGACCCCTTATACGGCACCTGCCCCTCAATCCCTTCGGGCACCAATTTATCGCTGGCGGCGTCTTTTTGGAAATAGCGGTCAGCACTGCCGCGCGCCATAGCCCCCAAACTGCCCATACCGCGATAGGCTTTGAATGAACGGCCCTGCCACAAAATCACTTCGCCTGGCGATTCGTCGGTGCCCGCAATCGCGCTGCCAACCATGGCGCAAGATGCACCTGCCGCAATCGCCTTGGCAAAATCACCCGAATATTTGATGCCGCCATCGGCAATAACGGGAATATCGCCCGCCGCAATGGCCGCATCCATAATCGCCGTCAGTTGCGGAACCCCAACGCCCGCGACAATGCGGGTGGTGCAAATGCTGCCTGGGCCAATGCCAACTTTCACCGCATCGGCGCCAGCACCGATCAGCGCGCGCGTCGCCTCTCCCGTGGCAACATTGCCTGCTATCACTTGGACTTTGTTGGATAATTTCTTAATCCGCTCGACAGCATTTGCCACGCCTTCGGAATGGCCATGCGCGGTGTCAATCACCACCAAATCGACGCCCGCATCAATCAGCGCCTCGGACCGTTCAAACCCTGCATCACCAACTGTGGTTGCCGCAGCCACCCGCAGACGGCCCATTTCATCTTTGCAGGCCTGCGGGTTTAGCACGGCCTTTTCGGTATCTTTTAACGTCAGCAAACCTGTCAGCTTGCCCGCCCCATCAGTGACCAGCAGCTTTTCTATGCGGCGTGATTTCATCATGGCAATCGCCGCCTCACGGTCGACAGGTTCGCGCAGGATGGCCAGATTGTCTTGGCTCATCATCACCGAGACGGGGGTTTTATCATCGGAGGCAAAACGCATATCGCGGTTGGTGACAATGCCCACAACGCGCCCGCCGCCATCGACCACGGGAAAGCCTGTGATCTGATACCGCTCCATCAGCTCTTTGGCATCGGCCAAAGTCTGCTCGGGGCGCAGGGTAATGGGCTGATAGACGACCCCGCTTTCAAAGCGTTTGACGCGGGACACTTCGCGCGCCTGCGCGAGCAAATCCAAATTGCGATGGATCACCCCAATGCCGCCCGCCTGCGCCATGGCGATGGCCATGCGCGCCTCGGTCACGGTATCCATCGCCGAGGAAAGAAGCGGGATGTTCATGCGCACCGATTTGGTAACATAGGTCGATGTGTCCGCATCCGTTGGCAGAACCGAGCTGGCCGCAGGGACAAGCAGAACATCGTCAAAGGTAAGCGCCTCGCGAATTTCCATGTGGGCCTCCATCGGGCTGGAAAGGTTCGTTTGACAGTGCCCTGTTTCACCATTTCGGGCGATGTGCAAGGGGGGCGATTGAAGGGGCGGCATTATTGCGCCAGATTGTGCGAAAATGAGGGGGGCGGAAATGCGCGTTGCGATCGTAGAAAATACCAAAGTTACGCATCACGGGCAGGTGGGCGTGGCCCTGCACGAGGCGGGCGCAGTGATGGATCTGTATCGCCCCTTTGTGGATGGCAATATCCCGCAAAAGGACAGCTATGACGCGCTGGTTGTTTTTGGCGGCGAGCAAACTGCGCTTGATGATGCGGCGCATCCTTATTTGCCAAAGCTGGCCGATCATATGGCACGTGCGGCCAGCGATGGTGCTGCAGTTTTGGGCATTTGTCTGGGCAGCCAAATTTTGGCTCGGGGTTTGGCGGCGCAAAACTACCTTGGAACGGCCCCAGAATTTGGTTGGTGTCAGATGGCGCGAACTGAGGACGATCCCATGTTCGCAGCCCTGCCCGACCAGTTTCGCGCCTTTCAATGGCATTCCGATACCTTCACCTTGCCGCAGGGGGCCACGGCGCTGGCACAGGGAGGCCGCGCGCTGGTGCAGGCCTTTCGCTTTGGGCGCGCAGGCTATGGCACGCAATTTCATTTCGAGGCAAACCGCCGCGTAGTGGCCGATTGGACGCGGCGCTTTCCTGATGTAATTGCGGGCATGGACGGAACGTGGATGCACAGCCACAGCGCGCAAGAGGCGGCGCATGGTGCAGGGGCCGATGCGGCGGGGCTTGCACTTGCCCGCGCATGGGTGGGGTTGATTTAGCCGTTCGGGTCTTGAGTTTAGGGGCAAAGCCGTTAGAAGCGTGCTGCGCAACCATAGGAGCGGATCATGGCTTTGGCCCTGCTGGCAGATATTGGCGGAACCAACACGCGGGTGGCATTGGCCGATGGAAAAACTGTTCAGCCCGCCAGCATTCGCCGCTATCCCAATGCCGAGTTTGCCGATTTGGGGGCGGTGCTGCGCCGCTATTTGGCCGATGCGGGCGAAAGCGGCGTGGACGGGGTCTGTGTGGCCGCCGCCGGCCCAGTCCGCGATGGGGTCGCGGTGATGACCAATTTGGATTGGACAATAGATGCGCCGCTGCTGACAGCGGCCACGGGCGCTCGGCGCACGGCTATTTTGAACGATTTGCAGGCACAGGGCCATGCCTTGGGCTTTATCGCTGAGAGCGATCTGAAGGACGTAATTGTCGGCCCTGCGCAGGCGGGCGAGGCAATGCTGGTTGTGGGCGTGGGCACAGGGATGAATGCCGCCCCCGTGCACGGGTCGGGCGCGACGCGTCTTGTTGCCCCTTCGGAGTGCGGCCATGTGTCTATGCCGATCCGCACGATGCGCGATTTCCGCCTTGCGCAGTTTTTGGCCACAACTGGCCCGCATGCCCATGGCTTTGCAGGGGTCGAGGATGTTTTGGCGGGCCGCGGGCTGGAACGGCTTTATGCCTTTGTCACCGCCGAGGCGGGGGCGGAAGCGGTGATTTCCGCCGCCGAAGTTATGGAGCGTTTGGCCAAAGGCGAGCCTGCCGCGCAAGATTGCGCGCGCCTTTATGTGGGCATCCTTGGGGCAGAACTGGGCAACTTGGCGCTGATCCACCTGCCTTTTGGCGGCATCTATCTAATTGGCGGCGTGGCCCGCGCTATGGCCCCTTATTTTGCGCAAATGGGTCTGCAGGCGGCCTTTTGCGACAAGGGGCGATTTGCAGATTTCATGCAAAACTTCCGATTGCAAATTGTCGAGGATGATTTCGCCGCCCTGACGGGATGTGCGGCCTATTTGGACAGCCTAAGCTAATTTCAAACGCTGCTTCATGAAGGCCAGCGCCACTTGCAACCCATCAGGGGCTATGCCGTGGCCAATACCCTGCATGACATGGGCATAGGCGGCAAAGCCAGCCTCTTGCAGCGCTTGGCCCGCCAGATGCATCTCGCCAAAGGGGACAACGTCATCGCGGTCGCCGTGGATCAGTAGAACTTCAGGTTTCACCTTTGCTTCGCCAGCTAAGGCAATGGGATCAATCAATCTTCCCGATATAGCAACCACCCCAGCGATAGGCAAATCGCGGCGCGGGGCGACATGCAGCGCCATCATCGCGCCCTGCGAAAAGCCCAGCAAAATCAATCGATCAGCGCGCAAACCTTCAGCTGTTAGGATGTGATCGATAAATTCGTTCAGATCAGCGGCAGCAGCATTCATTCCTGCACGCGATTGCAATTCTGTGCTGCCATCAAAGCGTGGAATGGCAAACCACTGGCGACCAAAGGGGGTGCCTTTGCACGGCTCGGGTGCATCAGGCGCGTAGAATGCCGTGCCGGGCATATGGGGGGCAAGCGGGTCTGACAAGGACAGCACGTCCGCCCCATCTGCGCCATAGCCATGCAGGAAAACCACCACTTGCTTGGCCTCGCCAATGGGCGCGCCCGCACGGCCAAATTGCAATTTTCTGATCATCTGATGCCCTCACGCGATTTGATGATATGGTAATAAGACCAAAGCAGCCGCGCTGCAAC